>NZ_JANDBC010000006.1 GCF_024320785.1 Gracilimonas sediminicola | reverse complement strand
ATTGAAAACAATGCCATTATGGAGGTATTAGCAGCATGAACAAGCAACAAAACAATAACTCTGACACAAACTGGCTGGGCGCGGGACTGGGAGTAGCATTTATAGCTTCCCTTTGCTGTATCACACCGGTACTGGCTGTTCTGGCAGGTACGAGTGGAATCGCCTCTACTTTTTCATTCATGGATCCATTTCGACCTTATTTAATTGGGCTGACTGCTCTTTTACTTGGGTTCGCATGGTATCAAAAACTGAAGCCCTCAAAAGAAATCGACTGCGAATGTGATCCTGAAGAAGCCCGTTTTACCCAGTCTAAATCGTTTCTTGGCATCGTAACCGTTGTGGCGGCGCTGTTGCTGGCTTTTCCAAACTATTCCAATTGGTTTTTCTCTGACGCTCAACCCGCACAAATACAATATGTTTCCGAGGCAGATGTAGAACGTGTCACCTTCAATGTGGAGGGCATGACCTGCGCTGGGTGTGAAGCCAGTGTTAAAAACGAATTGGGCAAACTGGATGGAATTCTTAAATCCAAGGTATCCTACGACAGTGGAACGGCTACTATTTCGTATCTGAAAACGAAACTCACGGAAAAAGAACTTCAGGATGCGATCAATAAGACCGGGTTTACAGCCAACCTTCAACAAGAGGGAGAAAACAAATAACATGATGAAAGAACTGGAACTGAACATAGCGGGCATGACATGTGATCATTGCGCCTTGTCTATTAAAAAAAATCTATCCAAACTAAACGGAATACAGAAGGCGGTTGTAAGCTACCCCAAAGGAAAGGCAATGGTTGCATTCGATGATTCCACACTTGATAAAGCATCGGTGATTGAAGCGGTAAATCAGACTGGAAAGTATCAGGTAGTGGGCCAATCAGGAAAAGAGCAATCTGGTGAAACCCATTACTCGTTGATTATTATCGGGGGTGGTTCGGCCGCTTTTGCTGCCGCTATCCGAACCAGTGAACTGGGGGGAACCGCGCTGATTATCAATAAAGGTCTGCCAACAGGTGGAACGTGCGTAAATGTTGGGTGCGTGCCTTCCAAAACGCTAATTCGAACAGCAGAAGCCTTCCATAAAGCATCTCGTCCACGGTTTGAAGGGATAGAAACCACTGCAACCATCAATGATTTTAAAAAAGTGATTGAGCAAAAACGGGAGATGGTTCGAGACCTGCGCCAGGAGAAGTATGTGAATGTGATAAAGGATGATTCAAATATTACCCTTATTGATGGGTACGGAAAGTTAACCCAGGCAAATCAGGTCGAAGTTAATAACTCAACCTATACCGCCGAGAACATTTTGATTGCCACAGGAGCTTCCCCATTTATTCCTGAAATACCCGGACTCAAAGAAGCGGGATATCTGACCAATGAATCAGCCTATGAACTTGAGGATCTCCCGAAAGAACTCGTCATTCTGGGCGGCGGATATATTGCTCTGGAAAATGCACAACTTTTTAGTCGGCTTGGTAGCAGGGTAACGGTTTTGCAACGATCAGAACATGTGTTAAGTGATCAACCCAAAGAACTTGCAACGGCCTTGACGGGATATTTGGAAGAGGAAGGATTGACCATTTTAACGAACACGGACATACTGGAAGTAACAAAAACAGGTAACAAAAGAAGCATCCGTTTTACGGTAAACGGAGAAGAAAGAGAACTTGAAGCCGATCAGATATTAGTTGCCACCGGCAGGCAGGGAAATACAGAGAACCTGAATCTTAAATCTAATGGAATTGACACCAAAGGACGAAATTACATTCCCGTTGATGAAACCATGCGAACCAA
>NZ_JANDBC010000005.1:1960-5248 GCF_024320785.1 Gracilimonas sediminicola | reverse complement strand
GCATCTTTGGGATGTCCATCCATTTCGGGGGGAACAATGAGTCCATGCCAGTGAATAATGCTTTCCTGACCTATATTATTAGTAAACTGGATGTTAAGTTCCTGCCCCTTTACATGGCGAATTGTTGGACCGGGAACTGAATTATTAAATTGAAAAGCAGCCAGACTTAACGATTCTGGTATCTCTATTTCTGCAGAAGAGGCAGATAAATTAAACGAAGGATCGGTTATTTGACCCGGAAAAGGCAATCTGTTTCTAAAAGAACCCTGCAACTCATCGTCAGAAAAAGTTAGGCAGGATGTTAACCAAGGTGATAGGGCTAATGCACCCGTTCCAAGACCTACTCTGTGTAAAAATTGTTTTCTTTTCATAAATTTGAAACTATAATGATTGTATTATTGAATACTTGATCACATCAGATCCTTTTTCCTCTTCTCGAATTCTTCTTGATCAATTTCCCCATTTGCATATCTTCGCTTAAGGATCTCAAGGGGCGTTTCGCTTTCAGATTCTTGTTGATTTGTTTTGAATAACGGCCTTAGTAAAACAATGACCAAAGCAATGAGTAAAAACCACCAGATAAACATCATCCAGCCACCTCCAAAAAATTGAAAATCATGCATAGTGCTATCATTTAAAGTTTTAGAATTCGGGGATGACTTTGAACCACATCCCCATTTAATTTTTACTAATGATGGTTCATATCTTTATTATCGGTAGAATCTGATTTCATTTTCATTCCCGAATCCATCATGCCTCCCTGCATCATTTGCATACACATCATATGCATATTCATCATGGATGAGTTATCCATCATATTCATCATTCTAGCTTGATCCATATCTCCATCCATCATAGATTGCATCATTTCCATATGCTTTTCCATGCGTTCTTTCATTTCAGGATTGTTCATCATGGAGTTCATGTTTTCCATCATTTTGGAATGATCCATCTTTTGTGATTTCATCATTCTCTGCATCATCTTGGCTCGCATTTCAGGATTATTCATCATGTGATCCATCATCACGGATTGCATAGATGAGTCCTGCATCATGGTCATCATTTGCTGCTTTTTCTGCTCCATATTTTGTTGCTGGGCCACAGCGGTTACGGTTAGACCTAAACTTATTGCCAGTAACAGAGCGATTGATTTTATCTTTCTCATAATCTTATGGTTTTGTTAATGTTTGCTTTACTTAAAATATCATTTATCTAAGGGGTTAGCTTATACAATGATGATTAATACTTACCGTTTATTTAGTGTAAGCCTATTATTCTATTACTTTAGGTCCTTCCTCACCATCCCTGATTCTAATCATATTCTCAATAGGCATGACAAATATAATTCCATCTCCGCGCGAACCTGTTGAAGCAGTTTGTTGAATGATTTCAATAATAGAATTGACATCTTCGTCTACCGCTGCTATTTCTATTTTCACAACTTTGGAGTGCATCGCCGGGAATTGCAAAGAGCCATGGGCATGGTCAGGATCGGTATATTGACCTGCTCCTTCTCCTCTGAAAACCGTTATGCAACAATGGCCTTCAGAACGTAGCGCTTTATACACTTCTTCAAGCAGCATGGGGCGTATGTATGCTTTTACTAATTTCATAATACCTCCGTTTTTGATTTATACATTAATTCATCTGCTCAACGGTTTCTCCACAGTTGTGCATTTGAGTGCCATAAAAAGGGTTTTCAATATCTTTTTTGTCACTTATCCAGGTGCTTCCACCACCGTACATAGGGCAATATTGCTTGAACAGTGCTCCTTCATATCCTTCTTCTTCAATTCGTGAAATAAGCATTTCTGAAATGGATTTGAACTCGGCTCTGAGCTCTTCAATATCACTGAATGTATCCGTTGAGAACACTCGGACATGTTCTTTAGCCGTTTCAAAATCATCTTTGGACAGTGCTTCCCGAAGTTTCAAGTACTGGGGTACTAATGCCTCAAGGCTTTTATCCATTTCATGATTTGAATGATCTTCAGTTGTATCCATAGTGGATTCATTCATATCGCCGTCGTCCATATCCATTTCATCATTATTCATGTCCATAGCACCGTGATCGTGTGCCCCACGATTTGCTCCTGATCCCGGTTCTCTATTCATCATACTGAGTTTATCGCTAAGCTGTGCGGCTGCGTCCACTTTAAATGTGCCGTTTGTTACCACACGTTCACCAACTTCCAGTCCAGATTCGATTACATATTTGTTACCAGCCCTTTTGCCTAATGCAACTTCCCTTGCTTCAAAAGCAGGAGTTTCAGCTGTAGAAACATCCACAAACACAATGGACCTTTCTCCGGTCCATAGCACGGCACTTCTGGGGATAAGAAGGTGCTGTTCTTGGTCTGTTTGAGAAGAAATTACTCCTTCAGCAAACATACCGGGTTTCATCTCTTTTCTCGGATTATCAACAGTAATACGTATTTCTACTGTTCGGGATTTATCATTTAAAAAAGGCTGGATAAAGCTGACTTCACCGGTATAAGTGTGCCAAGGAATGGAGCTCACCGTAAAATCAATTTTATCTCCGATTTTTAAATTATTGACTGACGATTCATACGCCTCAAATTCAATCCATACCTCAGAAAGCTTCGCGATCCGGTATAGCATTGAACCTTCCTGAATATGGTCTTCACGAGAGATATTGATCTGTGATACATAGCCAGATACCGGCGAGAAAAAGTCTAACTCTTCCATCACTTCTCCTGATTGTTCAATCTGGTTTATGGTCTCTTCCGGAAATTCCCAAAGCAATAGCTTTCGCCGGGCAGACTCATATAATCGAGGGTTTTGTTCTTTGAATCGGGCTGTTTCCAAAAGTTCACTCTGTGCCGTAATTAACTCCGAAGAATAAATAGAAACCAGTTTTTGCCCTTTACGGACGTAATCACCGGTATAATCTACATATAACTCCCGAACACGACCGGGGAAGTGAGCCGTCACATTCGATACCAAGTTCTGATTTACAACCACTTTGCCAGGCAACCGGGTTTCAAGCACTGGGACTCCTTTTTTAACCGGAGTGGTTTCAACCTCAGCAAGCGCAAGTGCGGCTTTCGAGAATGTAACAGCGTTCGGGTTGAGCGATTCTGAGTCACTGTCATCAAGATCATTAGCCGGAATTAACTCCATGCCACAAATTGGACAATTTCCTGGCTCGCTTTCTCTTATCTGAGGGTGCATACTGCACGTATAAACCACATTGCCTTCCTCATCAGTGTGGGTTTCTGATATATGCTCTTCAAGTGTTTGTGGTTCCGAAGTCCCTCCGAAAAA
>NZ_JANDBC010000005.1:0-1860 GCF_024320785.1 Gracilimonas sediminicola | reverse complement strand
CAGAGTAAATAAGTATGTTTTTTGTTTTCATAGTAGTGAGATCTAAGATATTAGATGTAAGATTTGAGAAGTTTTTATCTTGATACTCAAATCTCACAGCTTACATCTATTTATTAAGATTGATGTTATTTTTTCCAGTTAGATAATCGATATACGCCGATGAAACCTGCATATCCACCAAAGCCTGAATACGGCTGAGTTGATAACCCAAAAGCTTGCGCTGCATACGTAGAATTTCTTCAAAATTGGAACTGTCGGTTGAATAGTTCTGGGTCAAAATGCTCAGTGCCTGATTAACCCGTTGAATCTGCTTCTGGTCATACAAATCAAACCGCCGCCGCGCATCATAATAGTCCCTCAATGAAGAGGATAAATCTGTTTCCAGTTTATTCTCTTTGTTTGTTATTTGCGACTGTACTGACTGAATATTCAGCTCTGCTTGTTGAACCTTGGCATTGTATTTTTTTCGGAACAGGGGAATTTTAAAACTGGCTCTGGCCATGATGGCATCTTTGCCATTATCAGCCAAGGTTGGTACATCTGAGCGTTCTCCAGTGAAGATATAATCCAGACCTACGCCAAAGGATGGTTTCCCGTCTTTTACTGCCAGCGTTTTCATTTCGCGGGCGGAGTCCTCCTGATATTTAAGGCGATTTATTGACGGGTTTTGCTGAACCAATTGACTCAGTAATTCCGGCTCGCTTTCTATACTCATTTCAGGGATTAACGTATCCGGTAAGGCGATCACCTGTTCTTCCTCAGCATTCAAAAGCTCATTCACTTTTTGAATTAACACGTTCCGGTTGTCTTCAAGCAAAGCAATTTGCGTCTTCAGGTCTTCTTGCTCGATTTGAGCCCGTAACACATCCACCTGCGAAGCCTGATCTGTTTCATATCGGCTCAAACTTATCTCCACTAATGAGTTTAGGATGTCGAGGTTTTCGTTGGCAATCTCCAAGCTTTGGTCTAACTCATAAAGTTCAATAAGTGCTTTCTCGGTTTGATAAAACAGTCGATTTCGGGTCTCCTGAAATACTTCGTATTGTGCTTTAGCCTGCGCTTCCGATATTGATCGTTTATCTGAGAGGCTTCCAAACCAGGGAAACATTTGGGTAAGTGAAATCCTTGCTTTTTGTGGTCCCAATCTGGTTTCAATCGGACTGATGAAATAGGCAAAAGCAACTTCCGGATCGGGCAAAGCACCAACAATAGGACTTTCTTCAAGAGCTGATAGATAGTGCTGATATTCAGCCTTCAACTCGGGATTATTCTTAGCTGCTTGTTGTTGGTATTCGGCAATAGTTTGAGCTTGCACGGTAAAAGGCAGTGCAATTATGCCAAGTAATGCAATTAATCGCAGAGCGTGCAGAGGTTTCGCAAAGAGTGCTGAAGACTTTCTTCCCATCCCGTTCAATGTTGGATATTCAATATTCTTTATTCGATGATCTTCTTTCATGACAATTCTTTTTTCATTTTAAATTCTTTCCACATGTAGTAAAGGACCGGTATAACCAGTAATGTGACGATTTGCAGGAACATGCCACCTACACTCGGGATTGCCATAGGCACCATAATATCCGAGCCTCGGCCTGTGGATGTTAGGACGGGTAACAAAGCAAGGATGGTGGTGGCTGTCGTCATGAGTGTCGGACGAATCCTTCGTGTACTTGCCTCTATCACCACTTCTCGTAACTCGGCCGATGTCTTCGGTTTCTTGCGATCAAACAATTGGTCGAGATAGGTTGCCATCACTACACCTCCGTCAGCCGCTATTCCAAATAAGGCGATGAATCCCACCCACACAGCCACACTTAAGTTCACGGTTCCCATTTGAAACAGATCCCGAAGATTTTGACCAAA
>NZ_JANDBC010000004.1 GCF_024320785.1 Gracilimonas sediminicola | reverse complement strand
AGCCGATCAGATATTAGTTGCCACCGGCAGGCAGGGAAATACAGAGAACCTGAATCTTAAATCTAATGGAATTGACACCAAAGGACGAAATTACATTCCCGTTGATGAAACCATGCGAACCAATACACCCAACATCTTTGCCGCCGGCGATATACTGGGCGAACGGCAGTTCGTGTACACTGCGGCCTATGAAGGAAAAATCGCAGCTGAAAATGCGATGAGAGCCAGTCATGGAAAAGCCGATTTTTCAGTCTTACCGTGGGTTATTTTCACTGATCCACAAGTGGCCGGTGTGGGCATGGATGAACAACAAGCCGAAGAAGAGGGAGTCAACTATCAGGCAACGAAACTTACGCTGGACAATGTAACCAGATCTATTGCCGCAAGAGATACCCGCGGATATATCAAATTAATCCGAAACAAAGACAATGACCGTTTGATTGGAGCCCGTATTTTGGCACCCGAAGGCTCTGAACTATTAATGGAACTGGCTCTGGCTATTCGACACGGGGTTTCCATTCAGTCACTCAAGTCAGAATTTCATCCCTATCTGACTCTTTCTGAAGGAATTAAGCTTGCGGCTCTCACTTTCGACAAAGACGTGAAGAAATTGAGCTGCTGTGCGGTTTGACAGTGTGTTAACAACCATTTGACTCAATCAAAGGTGAAGTTCCTTCATCTAATTACACTTCTATAGTGCTATGGCTGAAGTTGTAAGGTTTCAGAATCTCGTGAATTCTCTTATTCACATCATCCGGATTATAAAGGTTCCTGGCTTCTAATTTATTTAAGAATCCCGACTTATTTTTGAGAAGATTTTCAAAAATAACTGGAAATCCCGATTTGAATTCCTGCAATTTTTGCCGCTGGATTACCCAAAATATCTTGTTGCTGCATATATCGGTAGTTCAAGCGCAGCACGGTTTGAGCAGAAGGCCTGAAGCTCACACCTGGAACAATGGCCCACAAATCATCTGAAATATTTGCTCCTGTTTCTCGGAATGTTCCCACATTCCAGTCCACATATTCCAGCCTGACAGCCAGGTTTAGTACCGCATTCTCAAAACCAGCCAACGGCTGCCTGAAAACCGGCTGCACGATATCCACAAATCCGCCTTGCTGCCGGTCTCCGAATTGCTGCCCGTAAGTTTCCGGAACATCAACCATCACCCAAGCCCATTCGCCGGTTATATAGGTACTTGTTTTTTCCAGGGAGGTATTAAAATCTATGGCAAAAACATCCAACCGCCTTTCTTCATCCAGAATCAGTCCGTCATCTTCAAAGGTATTGTAAACCCCTCCCATATAAGAAAGGCCAATTTCCCCGATGTTCTGATTTTTCACAGCGAGTTTTCCTGTAATTAAAGGTTGCCCATTGTTGCTTTCTTCAAAACGTTCGAAATTTTCTTTGGCTGCGGGGAGAAAGGTTTTGTTTTCCCCGTTTGCGATAATGCTGTTATCAAATCCGTTGGTGAGATAAACCTCGTAGCCAAAGGCCCAATCGTTAACATATCGCTTTCCGTAGAGGCCAAAACCCACGTTGCTCCAGGTAGCAGGCAGCATTTCGGTCATGGCAATGGGCCGGTCAACAAACTCCCATTTAGGGCCATCATGATTTTGGTTAAAAGCCCCAATAGGATTCATAATAATCCCCCCACGAAAATTAAGCATCGGGAAAAAATTGATATCCAATGCCGCAAACTCAATGGCAATCTCGTTACCACCTTCTTCAAATTCAATTTCTGAAAGAAACTTGACTTTTGGATGAATGGTAGAGCCTACAAAAAGTGTAAACCGAGGAACGCGGAAGGTATGGCCTTCGGTAATCCCGTCTTCTCCTATATATTGGTAATCGGCCTCTATATAGCCACCGACAGAGACAGGCGATGTTCCCGCCTGGAAAAACGGGCGCTCATAAACGGCATCCATGTTCATTGTATCTTCCGCCAATGTATCGCGCGGGGTATCTTTGAACAGGGTACTATCAACCTGTGCGTTGGCGTTGATTGTACTGAATAGAATTAAAAAAAGTAGTATTATTTTTTTCATAAGGGCTAAAAATATTTTTTAAAGATGTACTTATCCCATATCGATTTTTAATACAGTACCTTCAACCTGTACAGGAAAAGTTCGAAGCGGAGCTTCTGCCGGACCATTCTGCACTTCTCCGTTTTGGGTAAATTCACTTCCGTGGGCGGGACACTGAAGCCGGTCGCCATATACTTGCAGTTCAGTACCCTTGTGGGTGCATTTCATAAGCAAAGCTCGGTATTCCGTTTCAGAAAATCTGAAGATGGATACCGGGTATTTAAGTCGGTTATTATAGGCCACAATATATTTCCTGAATTTATTTTCTTCCTTGTTTTCATATTCAAACGAAGACAGGGGAACAAGTAAATACTCATCTTCAAATTGAGCATTCAGATATTTTGGACCTGAGCAGCCTTCCAGGAAAAATGCTGCCCCCACAAGGCCAAGGCAACTATAACTGCAGGTTTTTATAAATTCTTTTCGTTCCATAGTGTTTGGTTAAAGAGATTCCAAAAACATGATTAGTGCTTCTTTTTCTTCAGGGGAGAGCAATTGAAATTGATCACGGCTGTTTTGAGCCTCCCCACCATGCATCAAAATTGCCTCTTCAATACTTTCAGCCCGGCCATCATGCATCAGGAAGTACTTTCCACCTTGTGAATCGGGTGACAACCCCAATCCCCATAAGGGAGGGGTCCTCCATTCGTATGTTTCCGCTGAACCTTCCGTAGCTCCGTCATCCAATTCAGGCCCCATATCGTGTAGCAATAGATCGGTATATGGATAAAATGTTTTGTTTGAAAGTGCGGTAATGTCTGTTTCCGGAGTGGTCCATTGCGGGGTATGACACGAACTGCATTGGATAGTAGTGAATATCCCTTTTCCTTTTAAAACAAGGGGATTTTGTGGCTTACGCTGGATGGGAGCCTTTAACGTCTTCAGGTAAAAAACTACATCTCTTACCACTTGATCCGATACTTCCGGATCTGTCGTCAAACCCGAGTAAACATCCAGAGGTTCGAAGGTAGAGGTGACCCCAATATCCTGGTTATAAGCTGTAGCGGTTTGGTGCAACAAATTAACAGCTGATGCCTTCTTACCAAACCGGCCAATATACTTGCCATTTTCTGGCTGATAATGATCTTCTGGGATGAAGTAATCCGGTGGAGTAACATAGTTGGGAACACCTGAAATTCCATCTCCGTCTTCATCATTGGGGTCGGTATTTTCTAGAATTTGTTGATCTGTCAGTGCGGCCAACAAGCCCAGCCCGGTAACGGCCGGAGGCGTCATTTTCATACTTGGGACCCCTTCAGGTAATTTTTCCGGCTGATATCCGGGAATAGCCCGGTTTTGAAGTTGTGGTGCACCAGGCGCATTAATCGGTGAATTAGGCTCAGTTTGTCCAAATCGGATAAGTGATGTTGATGGATGCCCTTTTCCATCGCCAGGGTGGCAACTCCCACACGAAGTGGCCACAAAAGTAGGCCCTAAGCCCGTTTGGGGTGTAAAAACATCATCATTA
Source organism: Gracilimonas sediminicola (assembly GCF_024320785.1). Taxonomy (NCBI): domain Bacteria; kingdom Pseudomonadati; phylum Balneolota; class Balneolia; order Balneolales; family Balneolaceae; genus Gracilimonas; species Gracilimonas sediminicola. The sequence goes on along the minus strand of NZ_JANDBC010000004.1, from coordinate 25,647 downwards.
AAGGCAATGTCCCCTTTAAGAAATTGATCTTGTTCTTCGTGAGTCAATCCGGGTATGGGGCCATCCAGTAAATCTTTTTCAGCCGGGGCTTCTGGTACAACTGTATCACAGCCGATCATTAGCAGAAGGAAACAGGTGTACAATACTGGTATCCAAATACGATATTTCATGATGTTTAATAATCAAAATTATTTATTAGCCTTGACTAAAAATATAATTTGTCTTGGTTAAAAACAATGTTCAATTAATACTACCATACTTAGCTGATGCGAATTTTTTATGATAAATAAAACAGTAAGATCCGTAAGAAAAGAGAAATGAATAAACAGTTTGATCCCTTAAGAAGTGGTTAAAGCATCAAATATTGGAATGGTTGCCAAGCATTTTTATACATTAAACAACTAACAGTGTTAAGCCACCCTGTTTTAGAATCTGTAAAAGATAATGCATAGCTTTTGTAATCCCTTAAATACTTATTAAACCAGTCAGCAGTATGATGAAACGATTTATCGCTTATCCAGTACTACTAATCGCCGTAGTATTTGCAACATCATTTTTTACTCTCAACGCAAATCAGGTTAACTCAGATGAAGATCCTCGGGTAATAGCTATGTATATGTATGCCGATTGGTGTGGAGCCTGCCAGGCAATAAAGCCAATAATGGAAGAAGCAAAACCTGAGTTTGAAGGACAACCGGTGCTTTTCGTCAAAATGGATATGACCAATGATTTTACGGCACATCAATCAAAGTTAATGGCAGCCAGGTTAGGACTTTCAGAAATTTTTGAGAAAAATGAAGGCATGACCGGATTTGTCCTGTTGCTTGATGCCAACACCAATGAAGTTCTTGATAAAATCACAACAGATGATGATAAGCAAGGTATCATAACAAAGATTACGAATGCCCTGGAGTAAATATCAGCAACAACACCTGCTATTTTGATAATTTTAGAATTCTTACTGCACCTCGCATCACGAAGCTGAATACAACAGCTCCGATGAGTAAATCCGGCCACCTGCTATCCAGTGCATAAACAAGAATTCCGGCCAAAATTACACCACCATTTACAATAATATCATTGGAGGTAAAAATTGTACTCGCCTGCATGTGTGCTTCTTTGCTTTTCGCTTTATTGATAAGCCATAAGGTAAAAACATTTGCAACAAGAGCCGTTGAAGCAATAATGATCATCCACTGAAAGTCGGGCATTTCACCCACTCCAAGAAACCTCCGCAGTACTTCAAGAAATCCCAGTGATGCCAGACCCATCTGAAGATAGCCGCTAATTTTTGCTACTTTCTTTTTTCTTGCTACCGCTGCTCCAACAGCAAAAAGGCTGAGCGCATATACGGATGAATCTGCCAGCATATCTAGTGAGTCTGCAATCAGCCCCATAGAATTGATAATCCATCCGGCTGTCATTTCAATGATAAAGAAGAGAAAGTTGATCGCTAAAACCCACCATAGAATGTTCTTTTGTTGCTGCTCATCAGAAGCGAAAGGCGACATTTGAGCCTCTTTTGTTGAATTCAATTTAGAACCCAAACTCAGGGAGTCAAGGGCTTTCTCAATCTCATTAAGCCTATTTTCGTGATACACTTCTAATGTACGATTCGGGATATCAAAGTTTAGAGATTTAATATCTTCAAACTCTTCCAACCTCATTCGAATCATTTGCTCTTCGGCTGAGCAGTCCATTTGTGGAATATTAAATGTGGATTTTTTCATGGTTGAATATATGGGATTATTTTCATCTTCAACTTAACTGTGACAAAGAATCACCTGTTCCTTACCCCTCAAAAGGCTCACAGGTTTTAATCCTAAACGCTTTTTGAATATCTGTAACGTAAATGATGCCGTCACCGCGTTCCGGTGTTTTGGCATTGGCGCAGATAAGTTGAACAACGTTATCGGATTCTTTGCATTGACATACCAGCTCTAATTTTACGACTGGACTGTCCGTAAAGTGAAAATCCAGCGATGGGGACGCATCTTTCTGTTTGTATGCTCCGGTACCTTCTCCTTTGGAAAGCGTAACACTTTCATGTCCTGCTTCTTGGAGTGCTGCAACTACATTTTCTACTCTGTTTGGTTTTATAAAGGCTTTTATTTCTTTCATAATATTATGTGTTATGCATTAACCCCGGCAAAGCCATAAAAACATGAATATGGCTTTGCCGGAAAGTTTTTGTTAATCATCGTCGGAAGTCTGGCTTTTCTTCATTTCAGAGATCAGGTAATAGGCATTGTTCCAAGCTACTCGTGCTCCATCCGGCAATGGTTCTAACAACTTCACTTCAACCCAACCATCTTCCTCAATGCCGGTCATAATTTCTACCGGAGTGAAAGACCATTCGGTATTTCCGTTTTCCTCTTGTTGTTCTGCGGTGAATAGGTAGGTTTTACCCTCGTCCTCAACAATGGCATTCTCAGGCAAAGCAAAGGCTTTAGTCTCTGAAGTGTGAATCGTGCCGTTGATATACATCCCGGGAATCAGGAAGTTTTCTTTCTGATCAATTTCGCCGTGCACATGCACTGCCCTAGGATTTTGTTCGAATTGTTTGCCTACAGAGTAAATGGTAGCTGTAAGTATTTGATCCGGTACTGACTGTACAGTAAAAGAGATGGATTGGCCCCTTTTAACTTTGTGCACATCTTTTTCAAAGACCATCAAATCGGCATGAACATGTTCGTTATCCACAATTTCAAACATGATTGTTTGGGGATCAACGTACTGACCGATTTGAATCTGAACCTTTTCGATGTACCCATCAATAGGGCTTACTACCGGCACCGACGAATAAATATCGCCGTCTTGTATTTGTTCAACGTCCAGGTTAAGCTGATTCAGCTGAGCCTCATAACCTTTGACCTCCGCCTTAACTGATTCGTATTCGGCTTTAGTTTGTTGGTAAGTTTGGCCGGAGCCTACCTTTTCATCATATAACCTTGCTTGTCGCTTAAATTCATGATCTAAATACAACATGCGCTGATACAACCGTACGTATTCAGTTTGGACTTTGGTTAAATTAGGATGGGAAAGGAAGGCAATAGTCTGATTTTTTGACACCTGATCTCCCTCAATAACTTCTATGGAACCAATATTACCTCCCAAAACCGCAGTTACGCTTGCCTCATGCTGCGGGGGAACTTCCAGCTGACCATTTGCTTCTACGCTCTCTGAGAGAAAGCGCAGGGACAAAGTATCCAGTTTCATTCCAAGGCTGTTGAACTTCAGTTCCGACAGATGAACCATGTTTTCTTCTGCCTCAGCCACACCGGCAAGTTCTGTTGCTTCTTGTTCTTTTTCATCGCTATTGATCTCGCCGCAGGCTGTAAAAACAGATGCAAGGACAGCCAATAAAATTATATATAAATTAGATTTATTCATTTTTTTGTTGATTTAAAATCTGTTATTGAGTTTTGTTGAGGTAGTATTCTAATTGGAAATGGCTATTCAGATAATTGCCAAATGCATTCCATGAGTCGATTTCAATGCGAATGGCATCTCTGATGCTTTGAAAGAAAGCCACATAGTCTATGGCTCCTTCTTCATAAGAGGTGATGGCACCTTGCTGTTGTTCTTTGGCAAGAGGGAGTGCTTCCTGTCGATAATATTCCCACGAGCGCAACCATTTCTGATAATTTTCCCGGATACTGTTATAGGTACTGTTGAATTCTCTCTGAGCCTGGTCTAGGTTTTGACGGGCAATATTTCGTTCAATCCGGGCGGATTGAGTTTTCCCGGCCTTAGACCAGAAGAATACCGGAAGTCTGATCCCGATCTCATAGGAATTAAAGCCACCTTGCCCAGCTATTTCCTGCCAGCCATAACTGGCTTGAAAACTTGGTAAAAACTGACTTCTTTGTTCTTTAATCGATGCTTCCGCCACGTCAATTTTTTGTTGATATAAAGCAATCAGCGGATGGTCGAATGTAGAATCTACCTGTAAAGGTTGAACAAGCTGTTCGGCTGAAACACTTTGAACCGTGTATAACGAGTCCCCCTCAAACCATTTGTTAAAAGCTCGAACAGCAGCCCCATAATCGCGGAAGGCTTGTTCTGTTTGTATGGTAATTTGGTTGGCCTGATTCATGATATTAAGATATCCCAGCCGGGAAATTTCCTCCGTTTCAAATTTTATTTCCGCAGCCCTAGCAATATCCCTGAATTGCTGGTTCAGGCGATTATAGATCTCATATTGTTGTTTAGCGATGAAAACCGTTGACCAGTCCTGCTTTACCCGGAGCCTGAGCTCTAACTCAGACAATTCATAGTTCAGCCTGGCAAGTTCTGTTTGTTCATTCCGATGATTTAGCCTTGGTAAAACACCGAACAGATCAAACTGCTGCTGAATGCCAAATTTTGTAGTAACACCGTCCGAACCGTTGCCGAACTCTTCACCTCCGGTAAAGAGGTTCGTATCGCCAAAGTCCCAGGCTGTTTTTTGAAGAGCCTTCCTGTTGTCAATTCCAAGCCTGGCTGCCTCAAGAGAAGGATAATTTGCTATCGCTTTTTGAACGGCCTGATCCAGCGCAATTTGCGGGAGGGTATCATTCAGCACCTGTTCCTGAGCCTGTACAGAATCGGGAGAAAGCAGCAGGCTTCCACCAATAATCAGCAACACAACGGAGGCCATAGAAGTACTACCCGGCTTGTGTTTTCTCATTTTACGCTTTTCTATGTACGCATAAAGGATGGGCAGCACGACCAACGTAAGCAGCGTGGCGCTAATCAACCCGCCGATTACAACAGTGGCCAGCGGCCGCTGTACTTCAGCACCGGCTGTTGTTGAAAACGCCATCGGAAGAAAACCCATAATAGCCGCCGTAGCGGTCAATAAAATGGGGCGAAGTCGCTCTTTGGTACCTGTCAAAATTCGTTCTTGTAAATCCATAACACCTTCGATTTTTAATGAATTAAACCGGCTGACGAGCACAAGGCCGTTTAGCACAGCCACTCCGAACAATACAATGAAACCAACTCCGGCAGAAATACTGAAGTCCATTCCACGTAAAGCCAGGAAGAAGACACCTCCAATAGAAGCCAGGGGAATAGCCAGATAGATCATTACCGACTGTGAGAACGATTTTAGTGCGAAGTACAGTAGCACAAAGATAAGAAACAGGGCTATAGGCACTACAATAGCCAATCGGTTCTTGGCCCGTTGCAGATTCTCAAATTCACCCCCATAAGTAATGTAATAACCCGGCGGCAGATTCAATTCGGCCTCCAGTTTTTCTTGAATATCCAAAACCACCGATTCCACATCCCGCCCGCGTGTATTCACACCAACATAGCTCCTGCGAAAGGTGTTATCTCGCGAGATCTGCATAGGCCCCGGCTGATAACTGATATCCGCCACTTCTTTAACCGGCACCTGTGCACCGTTTTCCAGATCTACATACAGATTGCGAATATCCTCAATGCCAGTACGATGAGCTTCATCAAAGCGGATCACAAGATCAAATCGTCTTTCGCCTTCGAATACAACTCCAGCAACCCCTCCGGCAAAAGCTGAACTTACGTACTGATTGAGCTTCGTGATATCCAGTCCATATTGAGCCACTTTTTGCCGGTCATACCTAACGGTCATTTGAGGTAGTCCAGCCGTACGTTCGGGACTCACATCACCCACCCCTGGAATAGTTTGAATAATTTGAGCCATTTCCTGAACTTTCTCCGCCAATACATCTATGTCGTCTCCGTATAGCTTTACGGCGATATCTTCTCGTACACCTTCCAAAAGTTCGTTAAACCTAAGCTCTACCGGCTGGGTAAAAACGAAATTCACACCTATCATGGTCTGATCGAGTTTACTCTTTATTTTTTCTATCAGCTCCTCTTTAGATTCGGCAGAGATCCAGTTTTCTTTATTCTTGTCCAGAATGATGTACATGTCGGCAATGTCCATGGGCATAGGATCAGTGGGAATATCAGCTACCCCAATTCTTGCTGTTACTGTTTCTATCTCTGGAAATTCTTCCAGCAGTGTCGTCTCAATTTTCTTGGATTGATCGATCGCCTCTGATAATCCACTGCCCGGACGGAATAGGGCTTGCATGGCAATATCTCCCTCATCCAGTTGTGGAATAAATTCACCTCCCATTCTCGAAAAGGTGAACATCGCACCGCCAAAAAGCAGTATGGCAGCTACAATCACAACAGGTTTTCGCTTTAACGACCATTGGATAACCGGATCGTAGCCCTTCTGAATAAAGGATATAAGTTTGTTGCTGATCCGATCGAGGCCTCGCTCGAACCGGGCAAACCATCCCTTTCTATTTTGTGAGGGTTTCATAAACAGTGCCGAGACCATTGGTACATAGGTAAGACATAAAATAATAGCACCTAATACAGCAAACCCAAAGGTGAATGCCATAGGACGGAACATCTTACCTTCTACTCCTTCCAGAAACAGGATAGGGGCAAATACAATAAGGATGATCAACTGTCCAAAGAAGGCAGCATTCATCATGGTGCTGCTTGCCTTGTAGGCAATTTCATTCATCTGTGTTTTACTAAAAGCACGTTTTCCGGATTTCACCCTTTTTTCAATTTCATGAACCGTGCCTTCCACTATAATTACGGCTCCATCAACAATAATACCGAAGTCGATGGCTCCAAGGCTCATTAGATTGGCCCACACCCCGGTGGCCTTCATCATTATAAAAGCAAAAAGCAGGGAAAGCGGAATAAGTGAGGCGGTTATTAACCCCCCGCGTAAACTTCCTAAGAGTATTACCAAAACAAAAACTACAATCAATGCACCTTCCACCAGGTTTGTGGTAACTGTACTGGTGGTTCGTTCAATAAGAGCACTTCGATCAAGGAAAGGCTCAATCTTTAAACCTTCGGGCAGTGACTTTTGAATTTCAGCAATTCTATCCTGAACGTTTTGAATGGTTGCATTCGGGTTTGAGCCTTTCAGCATCATAATAATGCCACCTACTGCTTCCTCACCATCCTGAGTAAAAGCTCCATAACGAATTTGAGTTCCAAAGGTAACCTCTTCTGCTACATCTCTGATTAGGATGGGTAGTCCGTTTTCGTTCTTGACTACAATGTTTTCTATATCTTCAAGGCTGCGTATCAATCCTTCGCCACGAATAAAATTAGCCATCTTGTTTTTCTCGATATAGGCCCCGCCGGTATTTACATTATTCCTGGACATTGCCTCATATACTTCTGAAATACTAACTCCCATTGCATTTAGTTTATCAGGACTTATGGCTACTTCATATTGTTTGATGCCTCCACCGAAGGAGTTGACCTCTATAACCCCTTCCAGGAGCACCATTTGGCGCTTAATAATCCAATCTTGTATTGTGCGCAATTCATCAGGCGTATATTGATCTTCATATGCAGGGTCCACCTGAATGGAGTACTCGTAAATTTGGCCTAATCCACTTGAAATGGGCCCCATGGATGGACTTCCAAAATTCTCGGGGATCGTTTCGCCCAGTTCACTGAGTTTTTCCTGTACCAGTTGCCGGGGTAAATAGGTACCCATATCATCTTCGAAAACGATGGTAACCACGGATAACCCGAATCGGGATACCGAACGGATTTCAGTTACTCCTGGCAGGTTACCCATGGCAAGCTCCACGGGATAGGTTACAAATTGTTCAATGTCTTCGGTAGATAGATTTTCCGATACCGTAATCACCTGTACCTGATTATTTGTAATATCAGGAACCGAACCTAGATTAATGGTCATCATAGAATATAATCCTACTCCTATTAGAGACAGGATAAACAAGCCGATGATAAACTTGTTCTTAATCGAAAAGGCAATAATTTTGTTGATCATGTTTACAGCTGAGTGAATATAGATTAGTCTTTGATGCCGATCTTTTTCAAATACTTTGGCTGAAACCACAGAATGACCAGAGGTTAAACAGCTCGTTGAAAAAAATGGATGGGGCAGAATTTGTTTCTGCTAAATAGAGAAAGGCAGGTATTAAATCAGAAGTTGTGTGACTTTAATAACTTTAAGAGTTATTGGAGGGGATAAGTTGTCTTTTAGATATACAGGTAACGTAATTTGAAAAACAGGTTCACCATAGTTCCCAAACAAATAAGGAATGATTGGAAACATAAACTTACAGTCCGGGCACTCATTTCTTAACAGTGCATCATCATAGCAGCACTGATTTTGAAATTGATGGTGCTTTTTTTCAACTGTTTTGTACCCTGAATTAGTCTCTTCTGAATGTTGTAATACAATTTCAAAACAGCCTTTATCTAAGTTGTAGGTAGAGGAAACATCATGAGTACTTGCTAATACAGAAACACTTAAGGGTAGAAAAAAGAAAAACCCTGCCCATGAAAAAAGAAAAGATGCGATTGTCGCAACATTCAGATTACGTATGTATGCTCTGAAAAAATACAATTCTTTAAGGGGAAATATTGTGATTAAGTAGAATGCAGATAATAAGGATTATTTGTAATGCAACTCAATTGCAAAGATCAGGAAGAACAGGAAGGACAACTCCCGGTTATCACAAAATTGCCGTTGGATGGAGTAAAATTTTCGGGCAGATCGTAGTTAGGAATGCCAAGATGTGGAAAACAAAATGTTTGTTCACAGGATAAACAATAAAAATGAACGTGCACATCATCCGGGTACGAACAGGTACAGTTTTCAGAACAAAGGGCATATTTAGTTATCCCACTTGCATCGTTTATTTGATGCACCAAACCATGTTCTAAGAATGTTTTTAAGGTACGATAAAGCGTTGTTCGATCTGCATGGGTAAACTTTTCTTCAAGATCTGATAGGCTTATTACCGACTTTGTTTCAGCCATGAAAAGAAGAATCCGCATGCGCATAGCGGTCGGTTGTATATCTCTGCTCTGCAATCTTTTTTCATGAATAGTCATCTTTATTGAAATAATATTCGTTGATTAATGTGTACAAGTAATATTTATACAAAGGGCGAATCGCCGGTATAAATCATATCAATTCTATGATAAACTACCACTAAAATCTTTGAAACTCATATTTGGTAATTTTGATATAAATATATGGGTTCGGGGCAGTTATCTTTCGTTTCCAAAATTCTAAATAAGTGAAAGATTGGCAAGCTATAACACATTGACCATTTCCTGATTTACTGATTCGGATTGCTTTTTAATACTCCGAAATCCCAACAAAAAAAGAAGAGGCAAAATTGCAGAGGGGATCTGTTGAGGAATAAATGACCAGCTTAGGAGAAAGAGCAGAAGAATAGCTGCATATAGTACCAAAAACACTTTATAATTTTCTGAAAGTCGTTTTCTGCCCATAAAAGAAAATATAAAGGCCGACAAAGCCGGGGCAGACCACACTATATTCCAATTCCATTTGGTTGAGGGATACGAAGAAAAAAACCACAAAAAAATGATCAACACTCCAATCAACCCAATTATCCCGAATAACAGACGGTCGAACCAAAACCAGAATGTGTGATTAGTTCTATAGAAAAACCCGGCAAGCAGGCTTGTAATCAGCAAAAACCAAAAGCTTAAAGTGGGGCTTACTCTCGCAGGACTAATGACAGACCGTTTCTGAGGAGCATAAAATCTCTGCTCTGAAACCAAGGCAAGACTTGTATCAGCTTGCTGTATCCGAGCGTGTGAAAATCCCTCTTTTAACAGGTCGGGTAAGAACAGCGTTTCCGACTCGGGTGGGTTGCGGTCGGCGGGAGTACCCAACAGCAAGTTAATCCCAAATTTTACCCAGGAAACGGATTTCACGTAGGGATTAATAAACTGCCGAAAACTATTCTTTGCCGAATTTTGCGGCTCTTGAAAATGGATTGAATCCCCAGCTACTGCCTTGACAGCCTCATAGATCCGGGTGGTACAGTTATCATAGAAGAACTCATAGGAATAATATCGATTTTCGGGCCGGGCGTTATTCTCCAAAAAATCATACAAGCGTTTGGTTTGATTCTCTGTTAGATTTAATCGCTGTTCAGTAATAATGCGGCCGTCATTCAAATATGCTTTTTTTGCATTCTCAAACTTGTTCACCGAAAGAAAATATCGCAGATCGCCGAGGGCAAATTTCCAATAAAACCCTGGAGCGTTGAAATCAAAAGTACCATAATTATATGCGCGATCTACACCTGCTTCCGGGTCGTAAATGCGCAAGGCAGTATGGCCAAACAAAGTGTACAATTCAGCACCGGAAGAAGTCGTAAGGAGACTGACCTGAGCTTCCGGCGAAAGTTTAGGTTGCCCGGCGTCTACAGAAGAAGTTGCTGCAATAAATAGTATCAGGAAAAAGCTTACTGCTTTAGTTATAGTGTGCAACATATTGGCCGAGCTAATTTATCTTTGAATAGGTTAGGATTTGTAAGCTAACAACCTCAACGCATTAAATACCACAACTACTGTTGACCCTTCGTGGCCGATGACTGCCCAACCCATGCTCAGGCCAAAAATCGTAGCTGGCACAAGCAGAGCCACCATACCCAGGCTGATCCACAGGTTCTGCTTGATGATCGATTTGGTTTTGCGGCTCAGTCCGATAGCAAACGGAAGAACGGAAATCTTGTCGGCCATTAAAGCTACATCGGCTGTTTCAAGGGCCACATCTGATCCGGCTGCTCCCATAGCAATGCCCACTGTGCTGTTGGCCATGGCCGGAGCATCGTTGACGCCATCGCCTACCATCGCTACGTCGCCTTCCTCTTCACGAAGCTTTTTGACAGCTTCCACCTTGTCTTCAGGCAGTAAATTACCTTTTGGGTCGTCGATACCGATCTCTTTAGCAACAGCATCGGCCACCCGCTGATTGTCGCCCGTAAGCATGATCAGGTGTGTCAAGCCCATGTCCCGCAGTTTTTGAATAACCTCCTTGGCATCCTCTCGTGGGGTATCCATCAGCCCAAGCATACCAAGATATCGATCACCATGACGAACAATCATAGTCGTTTTCCCTTCTCCTTCCAATTCTTCTACACTTCGTTTAAGGTCTTCAGAGAGTTTAATGCCATCGGCCTCTTCAAATAGCTCCGCATTCCCGATATACACTGTTATATCTTTAATCGTTGCTTTTACTCCCCGCCCTGTAATGGATTCAAGATCTTCGGCTTCGGGAAAATCAGTTTCCCCTAACTTCTCTTTTCCATCACGCACCACGGCATCAGCGAGGGGGTGATCACTTAAACTTTCTACAGCTACAGCTACTTTTAACAACTCGTTTTCCTCCGTATCACCAAAGGTGATCACATCAGTAAGTCTGGGCTCGCCTTCTGTGAGGGTTCCGGTTTTATCAAAAGCTAACGCCTTTAATATTCCAAGGTTTTCAAGGGGGCGACCGCCTTTTATCAGAACTCCACCTCTTGCGGCTCGTCCTACACCGCTAAGCACTGCGCTGGGCGTAGAAATAGCCAGTGCACAGGGACTTGCTGCCACAAGAACCGCCATGGCCCGATAAAAACTTGCTGAAAAAGATTCATCTATAACCAGAAAAGCAAAATTCAATATCACCACTAATACTAACACGGACGGTACAAAATACTTTTCAAATTTGTCGGTGAACTGTTGGGTCGGCGACTTCTGAGCTTCGGCTTCGTTAACCAGCTTGATCAGGCGAGAAAGTGTGGAATCTTTGGAAAGTTTTGTCACCTTTACCTCCAGACTTCCATTTCCATTGATGGTGCCGGCAAACACGCGGTGCTTATCGTCAATAGAATCTGCATCTTCATCGATGGATTCAGGATCGTCATATTCCATCTTGTCTACGGGCACGCTTTCGCCGGTGATGGGTGCCTGGTTGACGCTGCTCTCGCCATTGATAACTACCCCGTCGGCGGAAATTTTACTGTTCGGTTTGATCACAATAACATCTCCAACCTGCAACTCCTCAACAGATACCTCTTCGGTGGTTCCATCTTTTTTTCGCAGAGCGGTTTTTGGCGCAAGGTCAGAAAGCCCTTTGATGGCATCTCGTGCCCGACCCATAGCATAGTGTTCCAGGGAATGTCCAAGGCTGAACAAGAAAAGCAGAAGCGCCCCCTCAGCCCACTCCCCAAGGATTGCAGCTCCAATCGCGGCAACCAGCATCAGGAAATCAATCTCGAAATTTCCGGCTTTTACTTCGGTGTAAGCTTCCTGCACCAGGTAGAATCCACCAAAGAAGTAGGAGCTCACATATAGTGCAAGCGAGACCCAGCCGGGCAACGTGCTCACATAGGAGAGGCCGAATCCTATGCCGAGCAAGCTACCGCATATCAGCGAGAAGATCAGCTCGGTTTTTTCGCCAAAGATGCCACCGTGATCGTGGTCGTGCGAATCTTCTTCTTTATGTGAGTGCTCATGATCTGTCTCCGGTTTTTTCTCTTTACCATTTGTCTCCTCATTATTTTCTTTTACGTCCTGAAGTTCTTCGGAAAACTTCTCAATATCTAACCCAGTCTCTCTAATTATTTTCGTAAGCTTCTCCCTGCTAATATCACCCTTTTTATATTCCAGCCTGATCCAGCCTGTGGCGCTCGCGTAAGCATCTACAACTCCATCCACATCTCTGAGTTGCCGAGTAATTGATCGGGCGTGTCTGGAATGACGAATACCGTTCACTTTCACTAACATGTGCCCAAATATATCATGAAGTTTCGCACCGGTCTGTTGAGCAAGGGTTTTTATTTTTTTAAGTGATATCGTTTCGGGATCAAAGTGAATACAGAGTTTTGGTTCTTTACTTTCATCTGTTTTAATATGTACCCGATCCACTCCATCCCGTCCTTCAAGAGTTCCAATAAGCCGACTTACACATTTATCCTTATGATCAGGGATGTCAGGTAGTATTACAGGTATATCAAGTGTTAGTTTTTCCATAGTTATTAAGTTTAAGTTAAAAAAAGAACTGAATTGGGGATCATCCCAATACAATTCATAAATAGCTGTAACGGTGCATTCTAAAACTTGCTATTCATCGTTTAAAGACTACTGCCACGGTCAAATGGCAGCAATCTTGGGGTATAAAGTGATGTAATCTTAGCCTATCGAATCACTTCATCGTCGATTTCCCCAGTTCGAATTCTTATAGCTTTATCTACTTCGGATATAAATATTTTGCCATCACCCGAATTGCCCGTTTTTCCTTTTTGGATGATCGTATCAATAATTTCAGCAACCCGTTCATCGGGAACAACGGTTTCCAGTTTTATACGGTTGGTGAGCCGTGCTTTATCTTCGGCTTTAACGTGCCCCCATCCCCGCACATCCGATAAGGTTATACCAGGCGGTTCTGGTAAGGCTTCAAGGCCATCAATGACGTAATCAATCATGTTGGTACGAATAAATGCTTTAATCTCTTTCATAGTAAGTTGGTTTTAATGAAACCTCCAAGGTTTCAAATACCTTGAAGGTTTGTATCTATTTATAATTACAGTTCAACGTGTTCTACTGGTTCAGCGAACCACTTGTAGATAGTGGGTAATACCACCAGTGTAAGCAGAGTCGATGTTACCAGACCACCAACTACCACGGCTGCCAGAGGACGTTGCACATTCGAGCCGATATCGTTTGCCAGTAGCAACGGAATCAGTCCGAGACCGGTGGTTAAGGCCGTCATGAGTACAGGGCGTAGCCGTAACAAGGCGGCTTTAACAACTGCCTTGTGGGTTTCAAGTCCTTCCTCCCGAAGTTGGTTGATGTAGGAAACCAGCACCACGCCATTGAGTACCGCGATACCAAAGATGGCGATAAAACCCACGGCTGCCGGCACGGACAAGTAGAGACCGGACACCCAAAGCGCTACAATACCACCGATAGTGGCAAAGGGTATATTCAGGAAGATGAGCACAGCGTATTTCCAGCTACTGAAGGTGGAAAACAGCATGAAAAAAATGAGTCCCAGCGTAATGGGAACCACTACATACAACCGCGCCATCGCCCGCTGTTGATTTTCAAACTGTCCGCCGTATTCGGTGAAATATCCTGCCGGTAGTTCGACCTGCTCAGCCACCTTTTGCTGAATTTCACTGACTACGCTTCCCATGTCTCGTCCTCGCACGTTAAGCTGTACATAGGTTCGGCGACTGGCTTTATTTCGGGAGATCTGCTTTGGTCCGGTAAAGACTTCCACATCGGCTATTTGTGACAGCGGAACCAATGCTCCTTTAGCTGTGCGGATAGGCAGATCACGAACCTGATCAATGTGAGCTCGCTGAGATTCCTGGAGGCGAACGAAGATATCGAAGCGGCGGATGCCTTCGAACACTTGCCCGGCTACCGAACCACCGATCCCGGTTTCTACGGTGTTAAGGAAGTCATCCATGCTAATTCCCAGCCGGGCCAACTGCTCACGATCCGGACGAACCAGGATTTGCGGCTTGCCGCCTTGTTGCTGGGCGCGGACATCTACAGCTCCTTCCACACCTTCAGCAATGGCCTGGATTTCACCGGCTTTTTCAGCCAGCACATCCAGGTCATCGCCATATAAACTCACAACCACTTGGGCCCGAACGCCGCTTAGCAGCTCATCAGTACGAAGCTGAATAGGTTGGGAGAAATTGGAAGAAACGCCGGGTAGATCCTTGGATAGTTTTTCTGCCATCGCGGTCTGAAGTTCTTCGTAATCACGTCCCCATTCCCATGCATCCAACGGTTTCAAATTCACCACGTTGAAGACCACGTTCACCGGCTCAGGATCTCCACCCACTTCGGCGCGACCAACACGCGAATACACACTCTCTACTTCAGGAAAGGTTAGCATCGATTCCTGAAGCCGCTTGGAGTATTCGGTAGTGGTTGGAAGATTGGCCCCCGGTGGTAATACCGAACGAACGGCGTAGGTACCTTCTCGTAAAGTGGGCTGAAACTCGGTTCCTAAAAACGGAAAGATGGCCATGCTTCCGGCAAAGAGAACAAGAGCGGCACCAAATACCATTTTAGGATATTTGGAGGTCTTCTCGATCAACGGTTCACTCCATTTTTTGAGCGTACGTACCAACCAGGGTTCCTTGTCCATGCCTTTTTCGGGAAGGATGAAGCTGGAGATAATAGGAATGTACGTCAGCGCTAAAAAGATGGCTCCGAACAGCGCAAAGGTAATGGTATAAGCCAGCGGTTTGAACATCTTTCCTTCCACACCTTCAAGCGAGAAGAGTGGCAGAAATACAATGATGATAATGCTGGTAGCGAAAAAGACCGGTCGAATGACTTCACGCGCGGCTTCACTCACAATCCGTGTTAGGGACACATTTCCTTCTTTTCGCTCCTCAAGCAGCCTGTACGTGTTTTCCACAATTACCGTGGCGCTGTCACCAATCATCCCGATGCTTATTGCCAGTCCACCAAGACTCATTAGGTTGGCCGATATACCCAGCCATTTCATCCCTATGAAAGCAATCAAAAAGGCGATGGGAACCGTGGAAATAATGATCAACGTGGATCGGATATCTCCCATAAAAAAGTACAGCACGATGAGCACCAGAATGGCTCCGATGTAGAGGGCATTGGTAACTGTACCCACGGCTTTTTCTACGAGTTCACCTTGAGAATAAAAGGTTTCCATGATCATCCCTTCGGGGAGGGCGCTATTAATGGCATCCACTTTATTATCCATTTCGGCCAGCAAGTCCTGTGTGTTGGTTCCGATGAGTTTCAACACAAAACCGCCCACCGATTCTTCCCCGTTGGCAACCAGTGTTCCCCGCTTGATTTCCGAGCCAAATGCCACTTCAGCTACATCTTTCACATACACCGGAGTGCCGTTTTCGTTAGATACAATCACATTCCTGATGTCGTTGATCCCGGCAGAATCGGGTTGAATCCAGCCATAACCGCGCACCAGGTATTCTTCTCCTCCGCGTTCCAGAAAAGAGGCTCCAACTGTACGATTATTTTTATTGAGTGCGCCTTCGAGATCTTCAAGGGTAAGACCGCGGGAAACCAGCGCGTTCATATCAGCTTTGACCTGGAATTGACGAACATCACCGCCAATCGACAGTACGCCGGTTACGCCGGGTACTGTTCGCAGCTGCGGTTTTACGATCCAGTCCTGAGCAGTTCGAATGTCCATGAGGGAGTGATCGTAGCCTTCTTTATTCTTGACCTCATACATCAACACCGTTCCAAGGCCGGTGGTGATAGGGCCAAGTTGGGGTTCACCAAGTCCGTCCGGTATCTCGTTTTTGGCCTGCGACAGTCGTTCGTTGACTAGTCGCCGGGCAAAGTAAATATCGGTTCCTTCCTCAAAGTAAATATTCACTCTGGAAAGCCCGAAAATGGAGGTGCTTTGCACCCGGTCCAGCTTCGGTAAACCATACATGGAGATCTCAATGGGATAACTGATCTGGGTTTCCACATCTACCGGAGAAAGGCCCGGACTGGAAGTAAACACCTGCACGAGTGTGGGTGATACGTCGGGAAAGGAATCTATGGGTACATCCCGAAATGAAAAGTAGCCATAGAGCGCTACCGCGGCTACCAAAATAAAGATGGTTAGCCGGTTCTTTAATACTTTATCAATTATTTGTTCAAGCATAAGTCAAATATTCAGGGTGATAATTTTGTTGATCCGATCTGCATTAGTGGCCATGATCTGCACTCCGGGTTGCGGCGGTAAGAGCTGATTTCAGGTCAAAAGCCCCGGAAACTACGGCTGCTTGTCCAGGTGTTAAACCGGAAAGCACTTCCACGAAACCATCTCGTTCATTTCCAAGGGTTACGGCTACCGGACGAAAACTTCCGGGCTCTTCACCAGGCACAAAAACACGGTCGGTGCCTTCGATTTGCTGAACAGCACCCACCGGAATGAGCGCAGCGGTTTCCTTTGAATTGGTGTAGATGCGAGCGGTACCAAACATACCGGCACGGAGCTGTCCCTCAGGATTATCAAAAAGCGCACGTACGGGCATGGTTCGGGTTTCTTTTTCCAGCTCGTACGAGATCCAGTCGGTCGTTCCCTCAAAGGTGGTTCCAGGAGTGCTTCGTATGGAAAGCTCAACACCCTGTCCGGTTTCCAGATAGCGAATATCTTGCTCATATCCGTCTATCATCACCCAAACCTTAGACAAGTCGGCTACATGAACCGGCGTTTCACTGGGGCTTATAGTCTGTCCGGGAGAAAGGTCTCGCTCCTGAATGGTACCACTCAAGGGACTGCTCAGGTAGAAATAAGAAAGCGGAATCTCACTTCCGGCCTTAATATTTTGGATATCATTATGGGATAATCCGTATAAACGCAACGCTTCAGAGGCGGCATCAAGCTCTGCTTTCGCTTGTTCATATTCCAATTCGGCCTGCAACAGCTCAGCCTGACTGGAGATATCCTGTTCATACAAATTTTGCTCACGCTTAAAGTGGGCTTCCTCCTTCTTCATGGCCGCTCTGAGACGAATGTAATTGGCTTTGATCTTGCCAAGTCCAACGCTGCTCATTTGTGCAATGGGCTCGCCTTCTTCCACGTAATCCCCCAAATCTTTAAGCACTTTAACCACTTTGGCCTCAATACGCGGACCCACTTTTGCAATGCGATCCATATCGTACATCACACTGGCAGGCCGTTGAATTACGGAGCTTGCACTTCCGGCTTTCAGGGTATCTACATTTATATTGAGGGAAGCCATTTGCTCTTCAGAAAGGTGAACTTCACCGGGTCCTTCACTCTCTTCCTCCGAATGTTCACCTTCTTCCTCTGTATGTTGTGTTTCTTCACTACCGTGTTCATCAGCAGTGGCATGGTTTTCTGTTTGAGGAGTGGATTCATTTTGAGAACTACAGCCGCTTATAACGACTCCACTCAAAAGCAACATCCACACCGGAAGTAATACGTTAATGATCTTCATTGTTTTTAGTCTCTGTTTCATGGGGTTCAAATAATTAGTTGGTAGAAATTTCATTCAAAGGCGTGCCGATTAGTCGCTCAACTTGTGCGATGGCACGGTTCAGTTCAGCCAGCGCTTGTACGTAGCGGGTCCGGCTGGTAAATAAAGTTCGCTGGGCATCCAGTACTTCCAGAAAATCAAACTTGCCCTGCCGGTAGCCGGCTTGGGCAGCTTTATAAGCCGTTTGGGCTCCGGGCAAGACTTCAGCTTGAAGTTGTTCGGCCTCATATAAAGCAGCTTGTAACTTGTTATAGCTATTTTGAAGGGCTTTTTGCACCTCAATCCTGGCAGACTCCCGCACCGTTTCCGCACGGTTGAGCTCATAGCGAGCTGCCTTTACATTCCCCTGGTTCCGGTCAAAAAATGGAAGAGGTATGGAGACACCTACTAAAGCAGCTTCGGCTCCAAGATCTTCCATCCAGCGATACCCGCCGCTGATTTTTATATCAGGAATGGCTTTGGATCGCTCATACGAAAGGGAAGCTTCCCGTTGCTGAATCTCGGTAGTCCAGCGAGCTACATCCGGGTTTTGCTCTATAAATTCGGTCACGTATTGGTAGTCTGGAATAGAATCCGGCATCCCTAACTCTCCTGACAATACTGAGAATGATACCTGATCACTTCCCCAAAATGAGGCCAGTGTGGTAAAAGCGGATTGCATCGAATTGCGCCTGTTTTCCAGATCTATGCGTGCACGAGAGAGTTCTACCTGTGCTTTGGTCTGCTCCAGTTTTGAAACTTTCCCGGCTTCGACTTGCGCCGACACGCTTTCATAAAATTGTCGGGCAACATCTAATAACTCTTTCTGTTGCTCCCATTGCAGTTGGGCTTCCAAAGCGGACGTATAAGCTTGTGTGAGTCCGGTGAGCGTATTTAAACGCTGGGTTTCGTAATCCCACCCGGCGAGCTCAGTGGTTAAACCGGCCAGTCGTTTCCGTTTCATCCGATCAGCCCCTAAGAGAACTTTTTGGCTGAGCCTTATCGTGGTTTCCCTGGAATCATAGCCTTCAAAAGGACCGGTTCCTCCAAAGTTTTCCATTTCGGCTTCCAGTTCCGGATTGGGCAACAAAGCAGCTTGAATGCGCTCGGCTTCCTTAACCCGAACTTGCCAGGCATAACTTTGCAGACCGGGGTTTTCGAGGAGCGTTTTAGCCAGTGCCGTTCGATAGCTCAGCGTGTCGCCAATGGCAATCGAATTGGCCGAAGAGTTTAAATTTCTGTTTAGAATCTGAGAAGAATAGTCCTCGGATTCATGTTCTATAAGCGTGCTTTCAGATGGTGCTTGAAGTACCGTTCGTTCGCTGGCGCAACCGGCAGCAAGCACGAGCGTGCCGATGAGCAGCATCGTTTTGATATATTTTGACATGTAGTATTCAGCTTTTTAGCTGTTGTAGATTTATGAGAAATGCGCACTGGATACTATGATCCTGTGAATATGAAGGGCATTCTCAATGTGAATTAGGTATAGGAGGGGCTGTATGGCCTAATTCAGAAGTACTACGGTCTGTAGATTGGTGGTGATAGAATTTTCTATAACCGGCGGTAAGAAAATGGTTTGTTGAACCGAACGGGAGACAGGAGTGATTTCGCTTTTTTGAAAAACAGCTCGTTTAAGATCAGCGACTGTTTTTTGCTGGTCAAAGCGATTTAGCTTGTCTTCCTTGGCACAGAGTAAAGAAATAGGAACATCCCGATGGTGGTCATTATCTTGGTGAAAAACCGTTTCCTGTTCGTGATTATGACCATCATTTTCGTGGACTTCGGCTTCACTATTAAAGAAAATTCCAAGCTCTGCCTTTGATTCAACATTTACATCGCCATTATCTTCAAAACAATACACCAATGACTCTGCCAGACTATGCACACTTAGAACATGCATAGCAAATATGATCAGCAGAAGTCGGGCTGAGATTTTATAAATCTTTGTTTTGTGGATTTTTTTAAGCAAAGCTAAAATTTTGTGAATACTAATAATAGACTATCAGCTACAAAACATCTTACATAATTATGTTTTAAAGATATCAAATTTTGCAGCTAAACTTAAAAACTGAACCTTAGGTAGTTATTGCCCATAAGTTTTAGAAGCTTGTTTATGTTTTATACACGTGAAATTTTAGTTCCCTTTGAAGCAAGAAAAATACTCAAAGCGGGAAGAACCGTAATTTGAAAAATCGGCGATAAGCCAACCTCATAAGAAAAAATAGTTAGCACAGGCATTGCAGAAGTATATTCCCACAGGCTAAGAAAAATGGCAGCCCATTCAAGAAAAATACTTGCTGCAAAGCTTAAGCCGAAAAGCACAGTATATCCTTTGCGACCAAGACGAGGTTCCAGATGCACGGATGAAGTCAGCATTGAGGTGGCTCTCCATAGCCCTAATACAATGATGATATCCCCTAAAACAGCTCCCCACATCCAAACTGTAGCCTTGAGAAAAGGCCAGTCCCACATGCCATATAGAAAGCCACATTGAACAAACTCCCAAACGGTATTAAGGATAAAGGCCCAAAAAATTACTTTTTTGGCAGGTTCACTAATCACGTTCAATTCTCAGAATCGTTTAGACTATAATTATACGTGGCAGCGACTATTGCCCCAGATATCCAGCCTATAATGAAGGTCAGAATAATTCCAAGTAGTGATTCCCACAAAGGAATATCCATTCGAATGATTGATGACGTATCAAATCCGTGCAAGAGGGCGTTAAAAAAGGAAATAGTTCCTTGCTGGCCAAGCACAATCATCAACAAGGCACAGCCCAGGTATAGAATCACGCCTGTTGCGCCAACCGCTATTCCTAATTTCTTGGTGTTTAGTTTTCCCATAGTATCTCCTCTATTCTATTGGTTTTATGTACTATTCAGTAATTTGAAAATATTGTAGTTAGATTCGCAGTTTTAAACCCATATTTTGATAAACTTAGTTTCCATTTTCCATTTTACATCCTTCAATTTTCAAGCTTCAAGAACCGTGCATTGATAGCTACAATAACAGTACTTAGCGACATCAGTATGGCTCCCACTGCAGGACTTAATATAATGCCCCAGGCAAACAGGACACCTGCGGCAAGGGGAATGGCTCCGATATTATAGCCGGAAGCCCACCACAGGTTTTGAACCATTTTGCGATAAGTAGATTTGGAAAGTTTGATGAGAGCAGTGACATCTTGAGGGTTATCTTTTACCAGTACGATATCGCCGGTTTCAACGGCAACATCTGAACCAGCTCCGATAGCAATTCCAACATCAGCCTGAGCTAAAGCGGGGGCATCGTTGACGCCGTCTCCGGTCATGGCCACAAGTTTTCCTTGCCCCTGAACTTCCTTCACCTTATCGGCTTTTTCATCCGGTAGCACTTCGGCAAACACTTGATCTATGCCTAATTCCCCGGCTACATAATCGGCCGTTTGTTGATTGTCGCCCGTAAGCATGATGCACTCAATACCCATCTTGTGCAGTTCATCAATCGCATTTTTAGACGATTCTCGGATTTGATCTCCCAAAGCAATCGCTCCTGTCAATTTATCTTCGATGATCACAAAAACCACCGTTTTTCCCTGAGAAGATACCTTTTCCACTTCAGCTGCTGGGTATTCCATTTCTTGCTCCCGAATATATCCAGGGCTTACTACTTTCACCGACTTTCCATTTACCTTGCCTTCAATTCCCTTTCCGGTAATGGAATTAAACTCATCCGGCTCCCAGGTTTCGTCGGCTTTTTCGAGGATTCCTTTTGCAAGTGGATGTTCAGAGTTTTTCTCCAGCGAAGCTGCATATTTGAGTACCTCTTCATCGGAGTGATCATCCCCAAAATTCAGAATATTGGTTACCGTGAATGTTCCTTCGGTCAGCGTACCAGTTTTATCGAATATAATGGAATCCAAGTTTCTTGCTTGCTCAAAAGCAGACCGATTGCGTATAAGAAATCCATTGGTCGCAGCAATACTGGTTGATCGGGAAACAACCAAAGGAATAGCCAGGCCTAACGCGTGTGGACAGGTAATGACCATGACCGCCACGGTTCGGTTCATCGCAAAGTCAAAGCTTTGTCCCGTAAAAAAGATCCAGGCTCCAAAGGTGATGAGGCCGGCTGTAATAGCAACGATGGTCAGCCAAAAAGCAGCCCGATTGGCTAAATCCTGGGTGCGAGACTTACTTTCCTGTGCTTCTCTTACCAGGCTAATAACCTGAGATAAGAATGAATCGTCCCCGGTTTTAGAAATTTGTATCGTAAGAGAGCCTTTTTCATTTACAGATCCGCCAATTACCTCATCATCTTTTTCTTTACTAACCGGCTTGGATTCTCCTGTTAACATAGCTTCGTTTACGCTCGACTCCCCTTTCACAACCAATCCATCAGCGGGTACTTTTTCACCCGGTTTGATGAGCACTTTATCACCCTGTTGTAATTCTTCCACAGGGACGTCTTCTGTAGACCCATCTTCATTAACGCGATGGGCTTCACCCGGTATCAAAGCAGCTAACTCTTCCAAAGCTGACGAGGCGCTCATCACGGAGCGCATTTCGATCCAGTGTCCCAAAAGCATAATGCCTACCAAAGTTGAAAGCTCCCAGTAGAGCAGGTCGCCTTCAAAGCCAAAGACCACAGCCGTGCTATAGATGTAGGCAATAGAAATAGCAAGGCCGATGAGCGTCATCATACCCGGTTGCTTTTTCTTAAGTTCATCAATCAGGCCGGTGAGAAATGGCCATCCGCCAAAGAAGTAAACGACGGTTGATAACGTAGCTAAAATCCAGCTGTCACCGGTGAATCTCCAGTCCACACCCAGAAAATCCTGGATCATAGGTGATAGGGCCATGATCGGAATCGTGAGTGCAAGCACCCACCAGAATCGAAATTTAAAGTCCTGAACCATCATTTTGTGATGCTCATGATGGGAGTGCCCTTCATGCCCACCATGATCCTGATTGTGTTTCTTATCGTGGTTATGGTCTTCGTGATTGTGATGTTCGTGGTTCATATTCTGCTCTGTTTAGTTAAATCGTTTGTTGCTTATCGGGATGACCAGTGAATAGCGGTAATTTTCCAATCCGAACCCTCTTTTTTTAATACAGCAAGTTCGAGAGAGGTCAGGTCTATTTCTCTTTCGGAATACGTTCCTTTCATGGAACTAACCGTGCTGACCCATGCTGTATTTCCTTCAATGCTGATTTTTTGAGTTAGTATCTCACGATACATGGCACTCAAAAATTTACCATCAGAGTGAAAGTGATGGGAAAGATATTCTTTCTTCGTTTCCATTCCGCTGCCTTCCAGTATCAAGACATCATCAGCCATTACATTTGACGCGGCATCAGAATCATTTTCAATAATGGCGGTTTTAAAGTTTTCAAGTGCTTCTAATACCTTGGTTTCTTTTTGGTTTGTCTGAGCCATCACCGTTCCTGATAAAAACACAAGAACAGCGAATATTTTTATAAGTGATTTCATTGAGATAGCTTTTTAAAGTTGGTTCATTTCAATTTTAGATATGAGTACTGATCCCTGGCCTTGTAATTTTAGCCCTACGTTTCCGCTTTTCGGAGCATCTCCGTGGCCGTGAACTTTCATCTCTCTGTTAATGTATCCACGAAAGTGAGTCTCATCTGCCACTACCCGTAGAAATAACAGGCCATCGGTTTTGTAGGTGCCCTCTTCAAAAATGGTTGTTTCACCACTTTGGATTCTGCCTTGACGAATAATCCCATCTGAATTCAGTGAAACAAAGTCATAGTTATTTGCATCCTGCAGGTGATGAATGAGTTCTATTTCTCCATATAAATCATCCAGATTGAGGTAGTAATCAACTTGTATGTTTTGATATGATTGATGGGTAACAAATAGATTCGCTTGCCCGGAAGCCTGAAGCTGAAGTAGCCGATTACCGCTTGAAATGATAGTTGGCTTTAATGCCTGTAAAGAACCGTTCACCCAGTGAAAATTAGTGATCAGGTCACTGACTGAATTTGAGTTGACCTCCCAGGTCCAGTCTCCATTTTCTTTAGTGATAAAAGAGGATGGAACCGTTGCAGTACTGTCGGTGCCTTCAGATGTAGCTGGTTCTTCTTGTTGTAATAGTTGACCGGTTCCGGCTCCATATCCATATACCATTTTACCGCCATACTCCGCGGTTTCAAAAACCATAAATAATCCCGGAAGTACTGTAATGAATGCAATGATTCTAAAGGCTTTCTTTTCAAAAAGATCAAACCAATGAAAGGCGATTCTCAATAGAGCATATATTACAAAGAACCATAGAAGATACTCCGCCCAGTCAGAATGCTCACTTAGTACCGATTGTGCTTCAGCCGGTAGAAAAACCGTATCTGCAGCAATGGTGCCACTGTAATAGGTGACACCGGCGAAAAGTGCTCCTGCTACATAAAGGATAGTACTCTTTGTTTCATCCCACCATTTTTCTTGAAAAAAAAGAGATACAAAATTAGCCAATGCAGCCGTCACTAATAGCGCAATAGGAAAATGAACGATCAGTGGGTGAATGTTGGGAGCCCATTCAGGAGTTAGTAAAGATTCCATAATTAGTTATCCAAAGTTTTAAATAATTGAGTTCAGAAATTAATTGTTGTGTCCAAAAGGTTATATAATCTCCAGGTTAGCCATCATGCCGTTGTCTTCGTGCTCCAGGTTATGGCAGTGAAAAACGTACAGGCCTTTTGGCGCATTGAAACTCATGATGACCCTAACAGTCTCGCCGGGCATGACAAGTACCGTGTCCTTCCAACCTGTTTCGGTAGGCGTTAATCCTCTGTTTCCACTTCTATCAAGAACTTTAAACTGAACGGCATGCACGTGCATGGGGTGAGGTACGTTTGAGTTATTGATAAACTCCCAAATTTCAGTACTTCCTTGCTCTACACGTTCATCGACTCGCTCCATCTCAAACTGACGCCCATTAATGGTATGGCCGTTCATCATTTGCATATCCAGCCGAATGGAGCGGGTACGATCAGCAGACGAAGCTTCTGGAAAGGTCGATTCAGAAAGCTGACTGGGAAGGGGCATCGATTCTTGCTTAGATTCTCCGTCAATCCTGAATTCCATAAGATCAAAACCGGTACCTTGCTCAGGTCCTGAGCTCCCCATCATGTTTTGCATTCCCATCATACCGCCGCCTGATGGCACATCAAATGGTTTACTAATAAGTTGAATACTTTTTTTCTTCAATCCAGAGAAGTCTACCAGTATGTCTGCTCTTTCCCCGGGGGCCATTAATAATTCATTCGTCTCAATAGCTTCCGGTAGAAGGCCTCCATCGGTGCCGATGACCATAAAGGAAAGATCATCTTGAAACGCTACGTTATAAATTCGGGCATTTGAGCCATTTAAGACTCTTAATCGATACACACCCGGCTCAACTTGATGGTAAGGTGATGGTGCTCCGTTAATTAAGATTGTATCTCCCAAAAACCCGGTCATCATCCGTTCGGGCATAGACGGGTTATATATTACCTCTCCTCTTTCGTTAACTCTCCGATCCTGAATAACGAGCGGTATCTCGTAGTCACCATCGGGTAAGTTGAGCGCTTTCTCCTCTTCATCATCAATAATAAAAAAGCCTGCCAACCCCCGATAAACTTGTTCTCCGGTAATTCTGTGAGGGTGAGGATGATACCAATAGGTACCGGCTCTTTGATCAAGTTTGAAGTGATAATTGTAACTACCGCTTGATATAGCATCTTTGGGATGTCCATCCATTTCGGGGGGAACAATGAGTCCATGCCAGTGAATAATGCTTTCCTGACCTATATTATTAGTAAACTGGATGTTAAGTTCCTGCCCCTTTACATGGCGAATT
>NZ_JANDBC010000002.1:569123-712370 GCF_024320785.1 Gracilimonas sediminicola | reverse complement strand
TGATACAGCAAAGGGAAGCTATAAATGCTACTCCCAGTCCCGCGCCCAGCCAGTTTGTGTCAGAGTTATTGTTTTGTTGCTTGTTCATGCTGCTAATACCTCCATAATGGCATTGTTTTCAATTTGGTTGAAAAGTGGTTTCAGAAGATCGTCGTAAGGTTTTTGAAGAGAATAGAAGATGAGCTTTCCCTCTCGTCTTGAATCTAAAAGCCCTGCGTCTTTCAATTTTCGCAGGTGTTGTGATACCGCCGGTACTGTCATATCTAAAATATCGCTCAAATCGCACGGACATAAATCTTCCTCCGTGCTCAACAAGAACAGAATCTTCAGGCGCACATCATTGCCGGCCAGCTTTAGTATGTCCGAGAGTTTTAAGATGGATGATTCTACCGCATGGATAGAATCAATGCAGCGGTTGATCTGGTTCAGATCGGCTACATCACGAATACAGGATTGTTTGCTCATAGGAATTATTATTTAAGTGATTGCTTAAATATATAGTCAATGAAACGTTTAAGCAAATGATTAAATGAAGGGGTAAGTTAGGTACATACCCGTGTCTAAGGGCGCTCACTTATAAAAAATTCGGAATCATTGAGTAAAATTATAGTATCCAAAGGCGTGATCATATATTGAATAAAGGAAAAGTTGCTTATAGACTTCTTTAACAGGAAGAAATCACATTGTCTTTAAGCCCTGATTTTGTTAGCCTAAGCGCCAACCAAATTGTTTATCTATGACCATTCAGGAATACGTTGATCAGTTAAATCTGAGATATAAATCAGGCATTTCGAGGGAACACAGTTATCGGGGCGATTTACAAACATTGCTTGGTGATCTATTACCCGATCTACTTGTAACAAATGAGCCCTCACGAACAGATGTTGGAGCCCCCGACTATATCCTCACTAAAGGCAAAATTCCAGTTGGATATATTGAAGCCAAAGACATTGGCGATCTGGATCTTGAGGGTAAGAAGAAGAATAAAGAACAGTTTGAACGCTACAAGACCGGACTTCCCAATCTGATTTTTACAGATTATCTCGACTTCCATGTGTATCGGGAAGGGGAATTCTTGACTTCTGTTTCTATTGCTGAAATTCAGGATGAAATAATCGTTGGCAAGTCTGAAAACTATGATGAGTTCAAGAACATCATTAAAGATTTTGGGACGCATGTGGGGCAAACCATCCGCAGTGCCAATAAGCTGTCGAAGATGATGGCCGGTAAAGCCCGAATCCTCGCTGATGTAATTGAAAAAGCCCTGAATGCCGATGAAGAAAAGCAGAAAAACAAAGTAAACGAGACGGCTAACAATACCCTGCGGGAACAATTGACCGCATTTCAGAACGTCTTGATTCACGATATCAGCGCTAAGGAATTTGCAGATATCTATGCACAGACGATTGCTTATGGTATGTTTGCAGCTCGATTACACGATTCGACTTTGGATACCTTTGATCGGCATGAAGCAGCTGCGCTTATTCCGAAAACCAATCCCTTTCTTCGTAAGCTATTCCAATACATAGCCGGTTATGATCTGGATGATCGTATCGTTTGGGTGGTAGATGGCCTCGCTGATATTTTCAGAGCGACCGATGTGGATGGACTTCTCAAGAACTTTGGGAAAGCTACTCAGCAACAAGATCCCATCATTCATTTTTATGAAACCTTTCTGGCGGAATATGATCCCAAGCTGCGCAAAAGTCGCGGAGTCTGGTACACGCCGGAGCCGGTGGTGAATTTCATTGTTCGGGCGGTGGATGATATTCTGAAAGACGAATTTGACCTCAAAGACGGGCTGGCCGACACCTCCAAAACCAAAGTAAAGGTAAAAGTGCCCACCCACGACAAACGTCACAAAGGCGGAATGGTGGAAGAGGAACGAGAAGTCCATAAAGTACAGATTCTGGACCCGGCAGCTGGAACTGGAACATTCCTCGCCGAAGTAATCAAACAAATTCATTCCAAGTTTGAAGGACAGCAAGGCATTTGGGCTACCTATGTGGAAGAACACCTGATTCCCCGTCTGAACGGATTTGAGATATTAATGGCCAGTTACGCGATGGCCCACCTGAAACTGGATTTATTGTTGCGGGAAACCGGCGTGGAACCAAGTGGCAGTGAACGCTTTCGGGTATATCTCACCAACTCCCTGGAAGAACACCACCCAGACACAGGAACCCTCTTTGCCGGTTGGCTAAGTGAAGAGGCTAATGAAGCCAACCATATTAAGCGTGATACACCTGTGATGGTTGTATTGGGTAATCCACCTTACTCAGTCAGTAGTAGAAATAATGGAGAATGGATTGAAGAAAGAATCAAAACTTATAAGGAAGGTGTACAAGGTTATAATAAAAATGCCTTGTCAGATGACTATGTTAAATTTATTCGATATGGGCAGTATTTGATTGAAAAGAATAGTGAAGGCATACTTGCTTACATATCAAATAATAGTTTTATAGATGGTATTACCCATCACAAAATGAGAGAGGATTTACTTAATGCATTTGATAAAATATATGTTTTAGACTTACACGGTAGCTATAAAAAACAAGAAGTAACAGATGATGGAGAGAAAGATGAAAATGTATTTGATATCCAACAGGGTGTTTCAATAAATATTTTTATAAAGAAAAAAGAGAATCACAATATGGCATCACTATTAAAAAATGATGCCTTAGGTAAGAGGAAAGAAAAATACAATTACTTAACTGACAATAGTTTATCAACAATTAATTGGAAAGCGATAGAGCCCCAATCACCAGATTACTTTTTTAAAGAATTCAAGTATAAACTGAGAGATCAATTTGAAGAATGGATTTCCTTGGACAAATTATTCATTGAATCTGGTACTGGTATAAAATTCAGAAAAGACAATCTTTTGATTAAGACTCACTTCGATAGGGATTCAGTAATTGAGTTGTTTAAAGACATGAAAAATCTTGATTCTCAGCAAATACTTGAGAAGTATAATATTTCTGATACGAAAGACTGGAAAATTAGTGAGAAAAGGGACCTTTTTGAGGATGAAGCAGATGATATCATGGAAGTGCAATACCGACTATTTGATAGTAGGTTCACCTACTACCCTTATGAAAAAATCCATGAAATTATAGTTCGAGGAGATTCTCGAAGAGAACTAATGAGGAATTTATTTTTTGAAGATAATTTAGCTTTATTGTCTGCCCGTCAACAAAGTGCATATGATTTTCAACATGTGTTTATTTCAGATAGATTGGTTGATATGTGCACATTATCCGCTAAGTCAAAAGAAAGCACATACACATTCCCTTTATATGTCTATCCAGAAAATAGCACCCAACAAACTTTGGATGGAAGTATAGAACGAAGGCCTAATTTAGAAAAGAAAATCGTAGATAAAATTGCCAAAAATCTGGATCTGAAGTTCTCTCCGGAAAAGAAAGAAACCGAAGGCTATTTTGCGCCTATTGATCTACTTGATTACATCTATGCCGTTTTACATTCTCCAAGCTACCGGGAGAGATACAAAGAGTTTCTCAAGATCGACTTTCCAAGAGTGCCTTACCCCGAAGATCCCGAGCTTTTCTGGCAACTAGTAGAACTTGGTGGAGAGTTGCGTCAAATTCACCTGCTGGAGCATCCAGTGGTAGAAGAATTTATAACCACCTATCCCATTGCAGGAAGCAATGTAATTTCCAACAGGCTGACGAAGAATGATCCGGGATTTGTGGTTGATGGAGATGACGAAAGTGGTGAAGAAAACGAAGCCCTGAAAGGCAAGATCCTTCGGAGGTATCCTCAGGATGACTCGGATGATGACCTGGAATTAGGCAAAGTGTGGATTAACGAAGAGCAGTATTTCGGCAATGTGCCGAAAAAAGCCTGGGAATTCTACATCGGAGGCTATCAACCTGCCGAAAAATGGCTCAAAGACCGCCGAGACCGTGAACTATCTATAGATGAAATTCGACATTACCAAAAAATCATCGTTGCTCTCATGGAGACAGATAGGTTGATGCAGGAGATTGATGGGGTCTTAAAAGCTTAGAGAAGAATACAAAATTATGGATACAGGGAATTTAGGGGAGTCAATTTTTGCTAAATGGTGCCATCAGGTTGATTTAGTTCCTAATCGTGTGGAAGTGGATAAAGATGGGTGGGATTTTTTAGTAGCACTTCCTCCTTCATATAATAGTGATCTCAAATCCCTTGATAAAGATGACAGTCACGATCGGGTTTTAATTCAAGTGAAAACAACCCAAAAAGAGAAAGGGAATCGTAGTATTAAGCTGTCAAATTTGAAGAAGATGGTAGATGCTCCAATCCCAGCTTTTTATTTATTGATTCAAGTAGGTAATAACGGTGAACCAATCGTAGCCCATTTATTTCATGTTTGGGAAACAATAATTGCAAAAGTTCAAAAGAGGATTAGAATCATTCCAAAAGAAAAATGGAATCAACTTCATAAATACCGAATAACTCTTCCCTGGAAAATTGCACAGGAGATTTCATCACCCTATGGTTTAGAACTCAGCACGATTATTCGTCAAAATCTAACTGAAACCAAAAAGAACTATTCAGAAAAAAAATATTTATTAAGAGAGAAAGTTGGGTACGAAGTAGAAACTGGTCAAATTCATTTTCAAAGTAAGTTACCTGATAAATATAAAGATGATATTGAAGCCTTTATGGTTGATCTATATTTAGGTGAGGTAGATAAAGTTGAAGTATATGACTGGGAGGTAACAGATAAAAGATTTGGGGATGAAATTGTAATTGATAAGCAAGAGGGAGGTCATTTTAGCCTTACAAATATTGAACCAGAGGGTCCCGCTACCATCAAGTATATAACAGAAGATCATAGATCATCAGTTGAATTTAGTACTGAATACTATATTCCCCGAGGTATAGGTCAGCTAGTCAAAGATGAAAGCAAATGGAAGATTCTCTATAAGGCTCAATTCATTAAATTCTCTATTTATCCAGAAGGAAAGAAAATTGAGTTCTTATTTGAGACTCCTGATTTCAGTAAGGAAGTAAAACTTTCCGAAGTAATTGATATCACAAATCTAATGCTTTTTCTGAGTGGATTGGAAAGTAATGAAAAGGTCAACTTTGAGGTAAAACATGACGGCAAGCTTTTTTGGGGTGGTAACCTGAATTTTGATCAGTACAAAGAAGAATTATCAATTGAATATTTTCAATCAATAAAATCGGCTACAAAACTTCTGAACCATTTTAATCTAAAGTCTGATGTTATTGTAAAACCTGTAGAACTTAAGAACCAAGTTGGGTTGCTCAATTTCTTATATGAGTTGTTAGCTCCCAAACCCACATTTATACGACTTGAGTTCTCAGCAGAGAGTGATTTGTTAGATTACTCCAGTACAATTGGCTTATTACCATATACTGTTGTCATTGATGATTATTTACTCCCATTTCAACTCAAAGCTCAAGGGAAACCAACGAAAAGTGATCGTGTTGAGGATGATCAAGTTTTCTACATATTAAAAACCAGTGATGTAAGAATTGAGCAATATAGAATTTTGTCGAGAGAAAGGGATGATGCAAGAAGTGCACATGAAGAAATGAAAAAACAATCTATAGAAAAATACGATACTGAAGATCAAATGGTAATGTATTTTCATGAAGATGATAAAAAGGATTAGCGTTCATCCTCGTCAGAAATATCATACACAAATTTATAGCAAACTTTCGCCCACCATTCAAAATGTTCTTTTTTTCCAGTATCGTGATAATAGGGAACGGCTCTTACTGTAAAACAATCACCAAAACGCATTATATGTGTTATCTATATAATTTATGTGGATAAGTCCTCCAAAATGTGGGCAAGTGTTACATAACCGTTACATAAAAAAAGGTATTCTAACAGCTTTAAAACAGTGTTTGTGGGTGAATACCCTAAAATTGTTACATAAAGGTGACATAGATCAAGCCCAAAAAGGAATATAACTGGCATCCCTTTTAGAGTTACTGGATGGATCAAAATCCTTAATAAGACCAGCTTCTATAGTATCAGAAATAATTCTGGAAGCCATAGGGTAATTCTTGTCCGAAATTTCAAATCTTTTTCTGAGGGACTTATTGCTCATCCTTTCACCGGAGAAGTGTTTGAGACAGGTATGTTGGTAACATGCTCTAATTTTATCTTTTTTATCCATTTCACTCAAAGGCCGGTAAGCATAGAGTTTTGCAATGGTATGAAAGTCATCTACCAAGAAATCAGGTGGGGGTAGCTGAAAGATCTCCACAGCATTTACGACCTTGATAATGCCACTTCCGCGTTCTTCACAAATATTAAGCCTTCTCATAAATGAGGCCAGTTCTTCATTACGTGAGCGAGGTGTTGCACCAATAAATCTCAATGGGTCAACAAGAGGCTTTCCATTGTTTGTGATCTCAATTCTATCATCAAAAATTTCGATCATCGGATTAGTTCCTTTCATTTCGAAATCCTGATGAATTATAGCGTTGGCCACAAGCTCACGAATAGCGATTTCGGGGTACATTTTAACCTTACTTCTTAAGGCTTGCCCAATCACTTCATTCTCTGGGAGTTGATCGTTTATCCATGATATGAGTCCTTCAAAACCATTGGCATACCCTTTTATGCCATTCTGCTCTTTTATTGTATTCACTTTGTTTTTTCCATCATAGATAATCACCCGGATGGATTTTCTTTTTAGAGAAGGGAAATTATTTAATTGCTTTGCAAATAGAACCGCACCAAGGTTTGTTACAGAGTATCTACCGCTATCAAAGGCCACCAGGTTTTCCTCTATAAGCTTATCAAGTATTCCACTCATATCAGCAGGAAGAGGAATGCTCATCATTTCAAAGAAAGCTGGATAATCAATAAGTTGAAGGACTTCATTTCCCTGAAGATTGTCAGCAGCAATTTTACTCTCAAATGAAGCCTCGGGATGTCTTTTCCAAATTTTCCGTTCCTTTTCAGGATGATCTTCAAGTTTCTTTTTATATGATCCTACACGGATAAATTTATCGTGGCGAAATCGAACAGGCTGATTTCTCGTTGCATCAATTTGAAATATGGAGATACTCTTTCCTTCATAATCTAATTCATAAATTTTAAAATCTATTTTGGGATACAGTTGGGTAGCCAACCAGTTTTCAAGCTCCTGGTTTCCTATTTTGGTGTTTTTAGGATGAAAATCTGTTCCAACAATATCATGTGTTCCGTCTTCTATTCCATAAACCAAATAGCCGTATTTTTGGTTATGAAGGCAGGCTGAATTCGAGAGGGCTGAAATGTATTCCCCTATTTGAGTTTCCTCAACATATCTTTTTTTAAACTCCACCCATTCACACTCTTTGGGTAAAGCAATAAGCCTTTCTAATAATTGTTTTTGTTCTGTACGTGATAACATGGCCTTGCAAATATGTATCCAATGATGGACAGAAGTTACATTAAGTAAGAAAAAGAAACTGAATACTTTAACCTTTAGTAGGTTTGAAATTTCTTTTTGGTAAATTCTTCTCCAAAATATCATCCAGAAATAGTTGGGATTTCATAGGTGAGCAACTAAATGCGTGATGATAAAACTAAAAGAAATGCCCCGTAGCTGCTATGAAATTAAATTCGTTTCCCAAGTGAAACTTAGGACTTCGCAACGTACAGGGCACTATTAAAATCTACTGCTAAACTTAGATTATGACAAGTAGGAATATTTTATTTAATCTGCGTAAAATAAAAATACGTTGTTTATAGCTGATTCTCTTCAATATCTGTGTTTTGGGAAGAACCTGCAATTAAAGCGATAATCCCATACACATACCCAATAGCTTCAGCGATTGCCAAAATAATGAGCACGGTATCATCCAGTTCACCGGCATTAATTCGCCCGGTGGTAATCATACCGGAAATCCCTAAACTGGTTAGTCCACTTTTGGCAATGTCTTTGCCTTCCTGGGGCGTTTCTTTTCTGAAAAGTGTAATTAGTGTTGGTACGGATTTGATGACGTTTTTAAGTAGTTTTTTCATGAGTAATTAGGCTAAATTAGGTTAATAAGGCTTATTGACCCCCTCGTTCAAGGGACTGAATGCGTTGTTCGTGATTGATTAGTTCCTGGTCGGTTTTAGTTTGAAAGACCTGAATGGACTGCTTCAATGATTCCAGGTCAACCCCCTGAATCTTCTGCTCGGCCCGAATATTGATCATCAGCTCGTACCAGCGCTTTATTTCAGCGGTCTGATTGTTGATCGAGTCGTAAATGCCGGTCAAAAACAGGCAAATGATGGTCGTAATGATCAGCTCTTTATACTTGCTGAGGTAATGCTCGGGCTTTGGTGGCTTGCTCATAGCGTTGCTCGTAGTTCTGAATAGCTTCAGTTAGTGATATAGTTAGTTTGTTCTCCCGGCAGTAAAACCGTCCGGTTTTTGTCGATTGGTAGTAGTAATGGCCATCAATCCGGAGCCACCGCAGAGGCCGCTCATTGATTTGTTTGCCACTCCACCCGTCCACATGAAGGCCGATAGCCGGAATCTTCTTTCCACTTATCTTGTGAGTGAAATTCCAGTCGAAATACAACCCCACTCCCTGAAAAGGCCAGGTAGTTGCAAGCAGCCAGTGTTGGAAAGGATTTGCCTGTTTGGTAAGCCACTCGGTAAAAAGCAGGCAGTCAATGGCCAAACCTTTACCGTGAGATTTCAGGTCGTTATCTCGCCAGGCAGACGTGATTAGAGTTTTTGTGCTC
Organism: Gracilimonas sediminicola; assembly: GCF_024320785.1. NCBI lineage: Bacteria > Pseudomonadati > Balneolota > Balneolia > Balneolales > Balneolaceae > Gracilimonas > Gracilimonas sediminicola. Next base: position 703,648 of record NZ_JANDBC010000002.1, on the reverse strand, counting down.
GTCCAATCTCTCCAGGCAAGAAATGAGCGCAAGAAATCCACATCCATTTGGGAGATATCTCCCTGGATTTCAAAGTCGGACAGGCAAAAATTGCCCCCATAGCTTTCTATAAGGGCAAGGTAGTCGGCTCGTTTCATGGGGCTATTTCTTGAACTTTAGCCACAGAAAGCCTGCCGCAAGGGCAATGGCAGCCGCTTTGTACTTCATAGGCACATCGCCGTTGACGTATTTCTTGGCGGTATCCACCAAATCCGTATTGGTGTTTTCGGCTTCAGCATTTTTAACGTCCACTACGGGGGAAGAACCGATTCCGGCTCCGTTGCATCCGCAGCCGCATCCAAGGCCGTTATCAGAGGTATAGCTTGATTTACTCATGGGTTTTCAGGTTAGGTTAGCGTAAGATTTTGAAAAGGATTCCGGCTCCAACGATTCCTGCCCCGGCCAGCGCGATCATCTTCATGCTCGTCGGTTTTTTCTGCGTGGCCACCGGCTCACTTTTGGTTATAGGTGGCTGGGCAGTTGCCACAGGCTTTTTGGTCAAATCACGGACCACCGGAGTTACTTTGGGTGGCGTAATTTTGGGCAATTTTGGCAGAACCGGTTTTCTCATCCTGGGAGAAAGCCCCCGAGGAATGGATATGGTTGGTCGCCGAGTAACACCAGTAGATACCGGTCGGATAGCGGTGTTCAACTCAGTGGGTAGTGTCGGGCCGAGTACCATTCGCCCCAAACCGGGGGAGCTTTCCTCGCTGTAGATGTATCCGGAAGATGATTTCATAGTGTTTTATTGAGTGTTAAAGATTTGGTAGGAAATAAATCCTGTGATGATTAGTGGCACCAGTACCATGCTGGCCGTGGACGCTTTGGAAATGCCCATTACCGACTCCACGATTTCCTTTCTTTGGAGCACATCGGAGGCGTAATTTTGCCCGGTGGTAATCAGGTTCGGATCAATGCCAGCATTTATGGTATTTCTTACTTTTGAGTAGCCTGCGTTGTATGCCGCTACAGCTGGAGTGAGCTTGCCGCCAAATTTGCCGATCAGATCCGCCAGGAACTTGCTGCCATAGTGGATGTTAGCGCGGTGGTCGTTATTGGCATGGGAGCTCGTAAAGTCCGAGTGATACCTGCGGTCAATTTGCATGATGCCGATGCCGTTGCCGTTGTCGCCCGTCCAGTTATTGTCCAACGCCAATCCCATATGGCTTTCCCTGGAGGCGATGGCCAAAAGCAGGGAAACCGGCACATTATTAGCCCGAGAAGCCTCATAGAAGTGCCCCATAATGCCTTTCACCCGAAGGTAGCTGAGCTGGGAAGATATGGACAGCGCGCTGCTCACTTATACAATGGCCTTACAGTTGAAGGTGACTTTTGCGGTTTCACCCGCTCCGATGGTAAACTGATCGACTGGAGCCAATGCCTTTCGGGCCAAAAGATGCGGGTGGATATTTAATGAGTTATTCTTGTTTCCGAATAGACCGATTTCCCGGACGGTAATGGGTGTTGCTCCCCGGTTCTCAAAAATACGCTCTATCGGGAAGTACACCTCGTTAGCCACATCATCGACTACCAATTGTCCGATATGCGTGCCATGGTGTACCAGTTCTCCGTCTCCATATCCGTGTGGAACGCCATTAACTTCCGCATTTTCTGGGGTAAGGGAAGTATCGGTCATGGATACAAACTTGTTCGACTCGCCCACGCGAACGCCAAATTGCCAGCCTTCCAGATTCCGATCGACATTGAAGTTTACCCCTGTTCCACCTCCACCTAAACCGGCAGTAAAATGAAACTCATTCTCCCAGTTGTGAGCAGCTCCTGGATTGGCAATTCGGTGCAAGATATACATGAAGCTTTCTGTCCATCCGCCATTCGTGCCGTTGGCGTCCGTATTCTGATTGAAGTTTTCAATCATGGAAATGATCTCGTAATCCAGCGACAAAGTGGAGGTGTCTCCAAGGCTAATCGGTGCACCTAGCACGTCACGAGCCATAAGCATATAAGCGCTTCGGTAATCCCCAGACATAATTCCAATTTCCTTGATTTGCCGAATACCACCCGTCATGTTGGTGAACGGTCGGGATAGGGTAAATTTGGAACTCTCCTGGTCGGTAATAAGCGAAGTAATGGACACAGCCCCTTGAGTGCACCCCCGCTTGAAATACCCCGGAAGGCACAAATCAGAGGCTTTTACTGGTTGGTCACTCATGCCGATGATTGGCTCCCAATTTATCGGAAGGTGATAATCTCTGTCTGTCCATGTATTTCTGTATTTGGCTGCCATAGAAACACCGGAAGTTCCATCCCATACGCCCGTCAGGTGAGGCACAAGCCCCCGAATGTAATATTTATAGGTGCTATGCCGGTCAAGGGGAAATTGTCCGATGGTATTATCATGAAAGTACACGCCGTTCAATCCTTCTAACCCGAGTACTCCTTGTATGGTAATCAAGTCATGTTCCACACCACTGTATTCATGATATTTGTCAAGCTGAATGATGAGATCCTGTCCGGATTCAGTAATACTGGTGATGTTGCTGATTTCTTTACGGGTACTGTTTCCATCCCAGTAATCATCTTGATTCGTCTTGCCCATTTGAATCCGCATCCATTTAAGCAAATTGGCAACAAAGCTTTCACATTTCATGCGGTAAAGGTGCCGTTGTTCCAGGGACAGGTCGCAGTACATGTCGAGGCCGCTTGCTGTTTTTCCTACGTTTAAATCCGTTGTAATGGTTTTCATGGATGATGTGTTATGCAAATATGGGTTTATGTAATGGTGTAGCTGATGTTGGTAGTCAGGGAACTGCTGTTGTTGGTATTGACCTCCTTCACCTGGTCCAGTGGTGCCGGTTGGGAGTGCTCGTGGTCAAAAGCCGCTGGCTGATCCGAAGCAATGGGTTCGGTGCGGTAGCCCGAAATGGAAGTATCTGGAAAGCTCGTGCAGTCGATGCTGGTGGTTTTTACCAGTACCAATTCCAGCTGGGCTTCGGTAGCGAGTCGACCCCGGTTTTTAATGGCCAGATCCGGAGGAACCACGACCATGTAGATGTCCGAGATCCCGGTTTTGCCGTGCTCGGTTCGCGAGCGCACGCGGAAATAATGCCGCTGATCGACCAGCGTTTGTGGAAGGTATAGCTGGTGATAACGCACCATTTCTTCCGGTTCGGCGTGAACTTCAGCCGTCTGAAATGGCACCGAGTCGTCCCATCCCCAGTCAATTTGGCTCGATGCCGGTTCTCCGGTAGCCCACGAAATGAGGATAGAACCGTCCACGAGCATACCGCTCACCACCCGCATTTTGAAGGCCTCGTTCAGACCAAATTCTTGCCCGCTAATCTTGCTCATCTCAGCTTATCCAAAAGATTTCGGTTACCAGGGCTTTGGACTCCGCTCCAGGATTGGTCGCCTCATCCCACAGGCCCATAAAGCCCCCTTTGTAGAGCTCGCCGAACCGTCGAAGGTCAAAGTGAAGGGTTTCACCCGCCCGCAGTTTGAAGGTGTAGAACTTGTCAGATATGCGCTGGCTATCCAGGGCAATCATTAGCTCACCTTCGCTGTTGTTATGGATAATCACCCCAAGCCGGTGTGGGTTTTCGTTGACCAGGCGAACAGGCTGCTCGCCCTGCTTCATGACCGGGGATATGGAGGACGCAATTCGAGCTTGACTGGGCTGGCTGCCTTGCGGTTTTTGCAGGTTTGTAACCAGCGCTTCCACGTTGGCGGCCAGCTCGCAAAGCACTTTAATCAGTTCGTTGAGCATAGCTACTCCGCTGGGATGAATCCGGTTCTTATCTGCACGTAGCTCTCACAAAGGAAACTTACCTCGGCAGGCTGGGCACCATAGTTGGAAGCGTACACGTCAAACGGCACGTTCGAGCCCACCACAAAGGGTACGTTGATGTACTTGTCGTTGAACTCGTCGTTCACCTGCTCCAGGAATACTTCATCGCGAACCGTGGTGTTGTACACTTTCATCGAAGCGGTAATAGCTCCTGGCTGGTTACTGCTCATGGCCATGCGCCGAACCTGAACGTCCACGCTTTTGCTTTTCACGCCCAGATCAATGTTGAGCCCGCCAGCTGGAACCGTGCTATGGCCATACAGGAACCGGGGCACGGGAACCGAAGCTCCAATCTGCTGGTAGGCCGCGCTTAGTTTGGACAGGGCAAACTGGTCATAACCGACAAGCTGAATGTTTACCGTTTGCTTAGCAGCACCGGTATTGGTGAGTTCAAAAACGATATGGTTGTTCTTTTGAATGATAAAAGGAGCAAATAGTCCGTCAATAGATTTGAACAGATTGTGCACTACCGAGAGCTGGACGCCCCGAAACAGATAAAGGTCTTCGTTGAGACGAGCGGAAATCAAAATGGCATTCATGTTGGCGCTGAACGGGAGAATCTTTCGGATGCCGTAGCGCTCTCCACCCATGCCGTTCATGGTAAGGTGAGCCGTTGCTCCCGGTTGCACCTCAACCGATTTGGCCGGATTGTAAGCCGAACTTTCTTTAGGAGGTAAAAAATTGGAGAGTATCTTCATGGTGTTGCTTTGAGGTAGTCAGGATTACTTGGAAAAAAGAATCCCGCCGGAATCAGCGAACTGAAACCGGCGGGTAGGGATGGATTACTCAACTTCAGCGACTACCATGGAAGCCCTGAGCCACAACTCTCCCTGACCGGATTGGTTCCAGTTCTCTGTGGTTGGGAACACTGAGGCGTCATCAAAATGGACGGCAAGGGAAACCGTCTGGTTGATGGCCAGATCAAACGGATCGGCCAGACGGTACTCACTGGCAGATTTCATGGTAACAAGCCGGCGATACTCAGCTACGGCGTCAACGGTATTATTGGTGGCCGAGGTAAACTGAATACCGGTTCCAGCAAAGTTGGAGAACTCACTCATGGGAGCGCGGAGGAATTCCTTGTTGTCGTTATCGGCCTGAAGCAAAATGGCCGCGTCTTTGAGCCCGTTTACAATGGCGCGCGCATCGATGCCATTGGCTGGATCGTCTTCAATAAATTGTTTGGTGAGTTCAAAGGATAGGCCCAGAATCCGGCGTTTCATAGCTCCGGGAAACGGGTTACTTACATAGTTGTCCCGCGTTAGTTTTCGATCTGCATTAGCAGGAAAGAAATTAAGGACTGATTGATTTTGCTGTACTTTGCGGGTGTCAAAATAGGTCTTGATGCGCGCAGTAGCTGGAACAAGTGCTTTTTTGGAGATTTTATCGCTCATAACTGTGATTTAAAAGGTTTAGAAAATGGCGGTTTGCCGGTTTGGTATTACCAGTACCCCTTTTGCAATGCAGAGCTATGAGGCGTTATTTCTAGACTTCGATGGTATTATCAACCTCTAAAGAATGTTCTACCTCATCCACATGGTGTGTTTTTTCCTGGATTTCAGGCAGGTTGTCATACACGTACCCGGAGCCATCCATAAGACCTTGCTGGGGTGTCCAGTCAGGGGTAATAAATTTGATGACTTCCATTACGCCTTGTACGCCCATACCCATGGCCAAACCGCGAACGTGTTTGTTTTTGGAAAGGAGCGTTAGAAGTACTCCGGCGGTGAGAGGGATACCTGCTCGGGTGGCTTGTTGAATAGTTGCTGAGGCGTTGCCTGTCAGCAAGGGGACGGCCAGGACATTCATCTGGGCTGCCACCGCTTGTCCACCAAGAATATATCCGGCGGTGATAGCCTGCTGCTTGAACTCAGAGACCGCCTTCTCGGTAGTGATTTTGCTTTCTGTTATCATATTACTGCGTCGTTTGTTTGGGTTTTCGATGATTTGTAGCTCGGAAGGGTTCTTGGCGAACACGCGCTCTTTCATAGGTGCCTTCGTTGTTCTGGCGGGTGGCTCAATTAAGAATGCCCCTGCCGTCTATGTTGACGTTAGCGATGATGTACACATCACCGTATTTAAACACCGGTCGCTTGCCCGCATCGAAGTAGTGGAAATAGTGATTGTCTTTGCCTTTTTCGTCATCGGCGTAGATAATCTTATCGCTCACGTACATAATGCGGTCGGCATAGCCGGCACTGATCAGTTTCTCGCCTAAAGGCGGAAACAGCTCATAATCGTAGTCATCTGCCGGGAAATGATGAAACTCCTCAAACATTTCGGCGGCTTTCGGGTCATTGTAAGCTCCCTTGGAGAGCCTCATTAAACTGGTTGGAAACACATAAATAGTGGTGCCTTTGGCGTTGATGATCATCGCCAGATCATCGGATTCTGCTTCCATGCGCTGCATGTAGCCTTTGGAGTCGATGTACTCCAGTTCCTTGACGATGCCGGAATACACCAGCGGCTCTTCGTATAGTGTTTTAAGCACGCCATGCCGTTTGGATGTTTTGCCAGTCACACTGTCCGCCTTGTTCTCACGAAGTTGAGGCGATCCTTTGGGTGCACTGCCTTTTAGCGAACCCACATCACGGACAGTGATCGTTTTGCGGATCTTGTATTTCGGGGCGATGCGGTTGATCTCTTCATACAGCTCGTTCCGGTCATCGTAGCTCACCGCCACCAGCTGGTTGACCACATCGTTGAGTTCGATCACGGTCTTCTGGTTGTTCTCCCGAGCCGATTTGGCCGCTTCCAGTTCGGCTTTGGTACTTGCCAGCACCTTTTGAAGTTCGGTCAGGGTTTTCTCGGTCTGCTTTAATTCACTGCTTAGCAGTTCCCTGCGAGAATCCGAGGTTCTGATCCACGCTTTTTCGAGTTCCAGGAATAGCTCCGCCAGTTTTCGGGTGATGATCGGTTGCCACTTTTTGATGGTAAACATCCCGGCGGACTCTTTGATGGCCTTGAAGCTTTGCTCGTTACCCGCCTCGTCTTTTTTAGCTTTTTCGGCATCAATGTCGATGCCGTATTCACTGTAAAAATCTTCCTCCGTGGCAATGATGTTGCCAAGGTTGCCAGAGATGGATTTTCCTTGCCCGGTCTTTTCTTCCAGCGTCCACCCAAAGGTACTGCCCAGCTCTTTGGAGGCCATGCGTTTGATGGCCCCCCACGTCTGCTTGTTGTAAAACGAGCGGTCAGCGATATTGCTGTCGGGGATTAGGTGAAACCACACCCGCCCGTTGGCATTGTTTTCGGGCACGTCCAGCACGGTTTTCATGCGGTAGCCGGAAATGCGTTTGGAGTCGGAGCTAAGCTGGATATCGAGCTGGTACGGCTCGCCGTTCCACCCGTACTGCACGTCAAACAGGTTCTCCTTTAACGCTTTTTCAGCGCTTTCGGGAAGCTTTGAGTTTTGTAAGGCCGATTCCCGCTCTACCACGCTTTTCATGCGATCCTGTTTTCCCTGGATATCGGTGGTCGCCTGCGCTTGGCTGGCTTGGAGTCGTTTTACTTCAGATTCCAAATTGTCAATCCGGTCATCGAGCACATTCTTTTGCGCCAAAGCTTCAAAGAATTGTTTCACCCGTGGATCAGAGTTGGTAGCAGCTACCATTTGCTCGTATTCCAGCGACTCCGAGTCGCCACCGGTGGAGACTTCTCTGCCAGTGCCAAAGAACAGGTCATCAATCCAGCTTTGCTTTTTGGAGACCAGTTCCAGCCGGTACTGATCAAAGGAGTCCTGCATCAGGTAGTAATGGATTTGTACTTCGGGGTACTGGTTGCCTTGGCGAAGCCCGCGCCCATTGCGCTGCTGGATTTGCGAAGGCGTGTAGGGCACGTCCATATGGTGCATGTCGGTCGTCCACTTCTGAAGGTTCATCCCCTCGGCAATGGATTGGTTGCCAATCACCACCCGGTACTTACCCTGGTTAAAATCATCCTGCACTTCTTTTTTGAGCGCTTCTTTGTCGTCTTTGCTACTGACGGAGTAGTCATCCCCGTTTTTATTCGTGCCGACGATGGACCCGTTGATGATCGCGATCTGCTCTTTGGGGATTCCGGCTTTGACCAGCTCGGATTTGATGAGCTGATGGAAGCTACCTCCCTGAGACTGATGAAGGCTGATCCAGTCGCAGAATATAATCTGGTTGCGAATAGCAGGGCTGGCTGGATTGGATCGGCTTGCTTTGATCTGCTCCCATTCTTTATTGAGCTTATGGGCGCGTTCGGTAGCTTCTTTTTCGTTGCCAAAGATGCCTTCGCTCCATGTGTGTTCTGGTTTTTTGGGCTCCAGTATATGCAGGGGCTCATACACTTCTTTCTTTTCATCCCAGACCACCCAGTAGCCGCTCTTTTCTTTTACCACACCCTTGCTGGTAATGACCTCAATATGGGATGGGTTCTCCCGGAGGTGCGGAGGAGTCACGGCAATCTGTCCTCTGCCTGGCCGGTGAAAATAGTCGCCGTATAGGTCTTCCGGCACCATTTCGGGAGCGGGATTGGAACGGGCCCCGTAGGAAGCGGCCACGTTTTCGACCATTGCTCCAAGCTTGAGGTAGGATCGGTCGATACCTTCAAAATCCTTGTCGTACACCCGCAGGTCGGTCGCAATTTTGCTGCCATCGCCGGTAATTACAAGAAAGTTGTCGCGGGTTTCGCACTGCCGGTCTTTCATGCAGGCGATGACCTCGTTGGCCCGGAGGATAATGTCATCAAAAAGAAGCTTATGCAGCTCGCTGGGCTCAATAATCACGTTTCGGGTACTGGCCTTGGGGCGCTTGAATTTGGGTTCGAGCACCTTGGGTTTTCCATCCTTGCCATTGACCGTTTTACCGTCCTCATCCTGAATATAGTCTGGGAATTCCTTGTAAAAACCAATCAGCTGATCGTAGCTCTTGATGTCCATTACCTCGTCAATGATCTTGCGCATTTCCGGCAGGTTGTAGTACCCGGCCACCACACGCTCGGAGCGGTATTCTCCGTTGGTCTTTTTGACGATCTTTTCTTCTTCCCGGACAAACAGGTTAATGAAGTTATCGAGGTTTTCAATTTCGTATTTGGCCAGCAGATCCGGGGCGCATAGGTTAAGCATGTGCCACACCTCTACCGGAGAGTTCACGACCGGGGTTGCGGTAAGCACAAACACGTTTTTATGGCCCACTTTGCTGAACAGCCACCGCGTTTTTTGCAGGGTGTCTTCGGCTCGCTGGGAAGGCTTGTTCGCCGAGATTCCCAGCTTGGCGGCTTTGGCCGAACCCAGGGCGTTTTTGTAGAAATGCGCCTCGTCAAAGAACAGGCAGTCCACGCCCAGCTCGTCAAAGAAAATATCGGTTTCAAGGCGCTTGGAATGCGCCACATTGCGGAGCTTGGTTTCCCATTCTTCCATCTGCTTTTCCATGCGTTTGATCATGGAGGTTTTGGCCGCTTTCGAGATGGCCTCGTCTTCTTCAAGCAGATCCTCAAAATTTTCCAGCATTTGGTTGAAGTAGTCGATGCGCTCCTGGTAAATACGAGCCTGCTCTGCCGGAGACAATGGAAGTGATTTAAAGGCGTGGTCGGCGATAAAGATAGCGTCCCAGTTGTAGAGCTGGGCCATCGTAAGTTCTTTATGCTTGTCGCCACCGGCCATTTTCATGTTGAGGACTTTGGCGTCGGGAAACAGCATCAGGTATTCTTCCACCCATTTTTCCTGCACTTTTCCAGGCACGACAAACATCGGTTTTCGGGCGGCTCCCTGCTGGAGGAGCACTTGGGAGGTGATAATGGAAGCCAGCGTTTTTCCGGCTCCCACATCGTGGCAGTTGGCACCTTTGCCGTTCCACACCAGCTTTTCGGCAATGGCGCGATTGTGCTTGTACACGGTAAAGTCTTTCACCCCGTAAAAGGTGTCGCTCATGCCTCGAACCCGAAGGGTGCGCCCGTCAAAAGGCGGGTTGATCACCGCGTTATAGGTATGGTTGTAGGCGGCCTCGATCATGCCTCGGACTTCGGAGGAAGCTTTGGTGCGCACCCAGTTGTTGAACTTTTTGGGCACGTGCGTAAGCATCCGGTTGTTGTTCTGGCGCTGTATTTTTCGCGCCCGTTCGATGAGCATCTGACCGCGTTCTCCCTTCATGGATTGCGCTTCTTTGAGCGTCATAGACGGCATGAGGTTGTCGTCCTCATCATAGAATTTCAGCGGAAAGGTGCTGTCCTGAATGTACGAGGTAATGATTTTGGTAAATGGCGTCTCGCCCCAGCCCAGGTTGTTGTCGTCGGGGGTTTCATCGCCCGTGCCCACATAACGGCCCCATTTCCGAAGCTTCATGTAGAACCGGTTGCCGAGCTCGGCTTTGTCTTTGACAAGGCCGATTTCCACTTTGTCGTAGTTCATTTCATCTTTGATCCACTCTTCAATAGCTTTGGCAGGCAGGTAAGTAAACACATGCTGCGGGTCCACGGTAATGTTGTACACGTCGATCCATTCGGGCACCACCTCTTGTAGCGCCTTGATGTTCTTTTCCAGCTCGTGCTCCTGGGCCAGTTGCAGTTTCTCGCGCACGTTACCCGAGAGGTACTGGTAGCGAAATTCGTGGTTTGACGTGGCCGGATTCCAGTAAAAGTCAGGGTGATCTTCCAACGCTTTTTCCAGCTCCTCTTTGCTCGCTGTCCCCCCTTTGTACACCGACTGGTAGAAGTCAATATCTAAGGACTCGCCAATACTACGTCCGAACATCGCCAGTTCGGCCAGATCGTCGGAGTCCTTTACCGCGGGCACGTAGTTGCGGTTGAACATGGAGTCAGCGTCAATGATATCGGCGTGCACCAGTTCCCCGTTAAGCGGATCTCGCTTCACGAGCGTCGTGAGTTTGTAAAGCCGGTTGTCGAACTTGAACACTTTGCGGATGTCCTCGTCTTCATCAGGAATCCCGTACTGCTGGATGTGCCCCGCAAGCAGCTGTTTGAACTCAGCGCGGAGGGCGTCTTTTTCGCCCGTTTCTTGGGCTAAAGCCGTGATGTAATCATCGTATTTGTCCAGTAGCTGGCAGGCCGAACGAATGCGGGCATCCAGCCCGGAGCCGCCTTTGAGCGAAAGCCGCTTGAAAAACCGTCGCTGCTTCTCGTAAAAATGGTTCTCGTGGAAGACAATATTTCCCGGATGATACGACCTTGGAAGGTCGAGCATAATCCCATCATCGGGAATGTTGTACAACGGCATCTCGCCCGGAAGCGCGTAAGGAAAAGTTAGTCCGTCAGAAAGTACCCTTTGAATGAGGCCTTCGGAAAGCTCGCCTTTAACGCCCATGCGGGAATAAAACTGTACGTGGTGCCCCTGAATATGCTCACCCAACACGTGGCTTGGGTGTTCTTTATAGTACGGGTTGTAAGAAGCGGTATAGGTTTCACCATTATAGGAGACCTGACTTTCAATCAGCTCCTCTTGGGCAAAAAGTCGGTTGAGTTTCGAGTCCACGTCCGGATGAATGTCGCCCTGATGCTCTCCATATTTCTGGAAGAAAAGAATATCGGTAGTTACCGTGGTATCGGCGTTGTCTTTAAACGCCGTTGAAGGCAGCCGGTAGGCCCCTACAAAATGGGCGCGTTGTATCATAGCCTGACGAATGGACGGGTCTTTTTTATCCATTGTGCCCGTCGAGGTGATCACCGCCAAGAAACCACCGGGTTTAAGAGCGTCCAGGGATTTTAGGATAAAATAGTCGTGAATGCGGGGGCTAAGCGGGGCCAGCGGGTCGCGGGAAGTATGAATTTTCAGGTCCCCAAAGGGCACGTTCCCAACCACGCCAGTCAGGTTGTATAGGGAAAGATCGGTGTCGGCAAAGTTTTCGTGGCGCACGGTCTGCATTGGGTATAGCAGACTCGCAATACGGGAACTAATGGCCGAGCGTTCGATCATGACCATCCGAAACTTGTCGCGGTCGGGAAGGAATCCGGCAAAGTTGCCCACGCCAGCGCCCGGCTCTAAAATATTGCCACCCGTGACACCCATTTGTTGAAGCTTATCCCAAATGAGTTTGACCACGGGGTACGAGGTGTAGTGCTCATTTAGCAAGCCCCGCTTGGACTGCTCGGTGGATTCGGTGTAGCCTAACCCGCCCGCCCCGGTGTAAGAGCGGAGTAGGTCGATATCGGATTTGGTAATCGCACGGTCTTCTTTTTGAAGCACCCCGATGGCCGCTTCGTTGGCTTTGCGACGCTCGGAGGCGGTTAGCTTGATGGGCGCAAATTCCGAAAGTTCGGTGTCGCTAAACCTAAAAGTTGATTGGCCTGATTTCTTTTTGGGCTGTTTGGCAGGTGTTGGTTTCTTAGATGTGGCTCGGTTAAATACCCCGTCAAAATCGACGCCGATGATGCGACCGTGTGCCCGAAATAGTTCCAGGGCTTCCTGCTTATGCTCCGCTGGAAACTTTTCCAACTGAAACGCCAGAGCCAGTTTTCCTATGGTCCGTTCAAAATCTGCCTGAAGTTGCTGGAGTTCTCCACTTGGATTGGATCGAAGGGTAAGCTGGGTTTCAAGCGCTTCCAAATCGACCAAATAAGGTTCGAGTTTTTCCGCTGATTCGGTGTCGCCTTTGTCGGCTTTCCACGCGAGTTGGGTGAGTTCTTCCAGCAGTGCCCCGTTAAGCTGGCCCACTTTATAGGGCTGGTGCGAGGCCGCCGAAATCATGGACATGCGTTTGGTTTTTACCTGGATTTCGACCGGATACTGCTCGTCCACAACAAGGATAAAATGATGAGCGCGGTAGCCATTTGCCGGATGTTTATATTTGTCTTCGTGTTCCCAGACTTCACCTAATTCGCCCGAGAGGATACGCTTCACCATCTGATCGACCTGCGCCTGTGTTTCGGCAATAGCCATACAGCCTGCCACATCGGTCAGGCCGGTAGTATATTTTTCTCCGGCTTTGGCAGCAATCTTTTCGGTAAACGGAAACCGCTTGCGAATGAGTTTACCGAGCGTGGAATACACTTCTTTAATGCGCCCCTTTACGATCAGCGCCAAATTCATCCCGATAAGGCCGTTCATAACCTTTTTCAGGGCTGGGATGTAGTTGTTTTTGGTCTCAATAACCGCTTTGATCTGCGGGGCCAGTTCGGCCTCAGAAACCGGGGCGGTATCGCCCGGTGTAAGCGGGTTAGGATCATCAATATTGACAATCCCGTCGGAGTCCCAGTCGCCCAACCAGTGATCAAAGTCGCCGGTGGACAGGTGGGTAATCTGGTCGATATTTGTTTTAACTACGGGCATGGCTTAGCTAAGGACTTTTTCTAAAAAGGCATCGAGTTTGGCCTGGCTTTTTCGGGCGGCTTCTAGGTCTACTTCAGCCTTTGGAGGCGTCTGCTCTTTAGGCTTAGGTGCTGGTTTGGATTTCTTTACCGCCGATTTTTTCTTGGCGGTTTTCTTGGTGGGCGGAGTAGGTTTGCGCTTAGGTGTTTTCTTGGCTTTGGCTTTGCCGGTTGGCGGGCAATCCGCGGTGCCATCTTGCAACTTTTCCTGCCTCCGGTATTCTCGCGCGCCCAACACTTTCTTTGCATGATCCTGGGCCAGAATCTGCACTTCCAGATTGCCGTGCTTTTTCACCAGCTGAGCCCAGGAAGCGGCAAATCCGCCTTTGGCCCCTTCGGTGCAGATCTGGGTTTTCAGCTCCCCGTCAATGAGCAGCTCCACGATGTAACGTTTGTTGTAGTAGTCGGGCACATAGCGAATGCTCAGTGTTGCCCGTTCGGACTCCCCGGAATGCTGTTTGGCGTAACACGGCATTTTGGAGCCGAGCAGGGAATTCACCCGTTTCCAGGAGCGCAGTTTGTGGAGGGTATTAATTTTTTTGAGTGAGATCGTAAATGGCAACTCTACGGGATTATCGCGTGGCTCGCTGTGCGTGGGATTCATTAAATAGCTTCCTCTTTTTGAGGCCCAATGGGCTGCCTGCTGTTTAGTGAGATCAAATTCACCCTGAAAGAAGTCGATGAGTTCCTCATCTGTTGAGGTCTCATTATTAGATAGCTGGTCTTCCACTCCTTCATGCTGGCTTTGCGTAAGCGGGGGAATAATTTTTAGAGTTTCGGCAGTGCCTGACGAACCAAAAGGAACGTCGATGGCATTTAATACCTGATAGCGGTTTTTTTCGGTCTCAGCCAGTCCCTCTTTGGTTACTTTAATTTCAATGTCGCATTCGTGTGCGATACTGGTGTTGCCCTTATACTTGCCATCTTTGGTCGCATGGGCCACCATGATGAACCCAATGCCTTGTTCGCGGCACCACTGTGCCAGTTCTACAGTGGAGGCGTCTTTGGCGTCAATGACAGAAATGGAATCCAATACGCAAAAGGCAGATCTGTTTTTCAGCAGGGTTTCTTTTAGCGATGTGAGTGATTTCCACTTAGTAAAGTTCAGGTTGTTGTGGGTCGCTTTTAATCGCTTGACTCGGTCAATGAGTGTTTTACCGAAATGTTCTTCGGCTGGTATATATTCGACTCTACCGTGCTGTGCAAGAGCGTTTGCAAGGCCTAAACTGAAGGTGGACTTTCCGGCCCCTTTCTCACCCCAGATAAAGATGACGGCATTTTTCTCCGGTTCCCCAAGAAGTGTACCATAAGGTTCGGCAATCTTGATGCCTTTGATGTTTATTTTTGCCAGTTCTTTGGCGCTCAGAGTGTTCTGGATGTCCATATCAACGGTTCCTCATTTTTTTAGCGATCACAATTAAAGCACCGATGGCAATGCCAGCCAGAACAGCTTTGGTCAGCATGGCTTTTTTATCTGTTTTCATGTTTATTTGAGCATTGGATACCCCCAGTTTTGAAAGTAGTGTTGGCCCGGCCTCTCCGGTTACCGGAAGAGAATACCTACGTTGAGCTTTCATAACGGCAGATTGTGTTTCACTTCCAAATTTTCCGTCAATACCATATTGAGGTAGATCAAATCCTGCTTTTTGCAATCCTGCTTGGAGCCTGATTACCTGTTGTCCTGAGGCGCCTTTACTGAGAGTCATTTCTTCGATTTTGAGTTATACGTTCGATGTGCAAGCACACCTATTGTGATACCGATCAGAAGCGTAGAGCTATACTTTATCAGTGGTGATTTAGCTGAGGATGATAAAGGATCATCGGTAGTTAATTTCTTTGCCAGAGCCACCAGATCCACATACTCGAAGTAGGCGTCAATGACTCCGGCGTTCTGTTCATATACCCTGGTGATACCTGCTTTACTGGTGGTCAGGTTGGCCAGGTTGAGTCCCATCGTGGCAAGCTGGCCGCGACGACCACTTGTGGCGCTCTGAAGTTTCCCCGCAAACAGCTTAAAGGCGTTTTGCGAGGTGCGTTGCAGGTAATCGTCCATGCCGTGTAATGCAGTACCGGTATGTGGTATAAAAGTTGATTTCATTCGGCAGGTACTTTAGGAGCTAAGGCTTTTACACCCGCCCGAAGTCCAGGGAGCATGGGGGCTAAGAAATAAAGCCCCGCACCAGCAACCGATATAATGATCACCCGTTTGAGTAGCGTATTCACCTCCCCAAGGGTGTTACCCGGTCCAAGTTCGGGCATCTTGTACCACGACTCGGTGGGTGGAGAATACACCCCGGACTGCTCGCCGGTTTTCTGGTCCAGGTCGAGGGAAATGGGTGCTGACTTTTCGATGAGATCTGAAGCGGGTAGCTTGCTTAAATCAACATCATCCGGGTACACTTCAAAAATTACTTTATGGCCCGAGGTTGGAACAAACGAGCGGTCAAAAACGAGTCGTCCCTGTGCGCGGCAACCGTCCATCATCGACGTTCGGAACCGCTGGAAGCCTAACACCGATCTGGTCTGCTCCGAGCGAACCACCACAAGGGCGTCGGGACATTGACCCCAGCTGGCCATAAACGGTAGAAAAAGAACTTTTGCCCAATTACGGAAGGTTTCAATTTCAAGGTCAAGCGAAAACGGAACCCCGCTGGGCGGGTTCCCCGAGGCGGGGTTACGCCCGATAATGCGAAGTTCTACAGCCTCGGAGCTTATGATATTGCTGGACAGGTTGAGCTGCCCGAGTCCGGTGTCGATATATCCAGATTGCGCGTTCATTTTACCTCCTTAGCAAGCGGTAGCCTACATAAAGGCCACCTGCGATTAGTAAGGTGTTCTGGTTATCCCGAATCCACTGCGAAAGTGAAATCGGCTGCTCCTGAAGTCGCTGGCATAGTTTTTTGGCCGCAGGCTCTTCGCCTTCGCCCATTTCTATGACCTGCATATCCGGCTGCTCGTAAGAAGTATCTTCCGTGTCAGGCAATACCATAGGGGCATGGCCACCTGGAACGCCACCGTCTAAATACGTTGAAATTCGTCCTGCTTGCATACTTACTTCTTCAGCACTTTGAGTAGAATGATCCCACCGACTATGGCGATTCCTGCTATGCCCGCATACTTGATCAACTCTCCCGAGCCGCTGGGAGCAGGTGCGCCTTGGCCGGGATATAGCACCGGCGGTTGTCCGCCTCCAGACTTGTTTCCGCCTTTGTTGACGACCCCATCTATGGTCACCACGGTATCGGTTGCGGTCTTAAGTAAGTCGTTGATAGAGGTTAAAGCCGAGCCAAATTTGGTTTGGGTGGGCTGGGAAACGGTAGCTGCTCGTTGGTTGAGAAGGTCAAAACTGGTATAACCGCTGGGTTGTTTGGTCATGGGACAGGCCTGCTTATTTAGAAGATTTCTTTTTTCGTTTCAGCATCAAAACCGCCAAAGCAATAGCTCCGGTAAGAGCAACTCCACCCACAGCGATACCCGACTTCATGGTCGAATTGGCTGTCTGCTGCTGGGAAGCGGTAGTGGTAAGATTGGTCTGGAGCGCCTGCATCATTTCTTCGCGCTGGCCTTCCCACTGGGCTTTCTTTTGAAGGGAAGCTTCGTGCGCTTTGCAAAGCGCCTGACTTTTCTCGCGTTGACGGCGGCAGCTTTTCAGCTTGCCAAACATTTTGCCTTTACAGCTTTGGTTGGCGTACCGGCACGGGTCGGTTTCTTCCCAATTGCCCAGTCCGGGACTGATGGCCACGGCAATCACCGCATTTTCCTCTCCAATGACAGTATCCTCTAAGGGAATGATAAATCCACTTTTACTCATGGTCTATTTATTTAGGAGCATATACCCGCCACCAATCAGAACCAAGGTTCCAATGGCAAGACCAGCATACAGCCCCATTTTTTTGGTTTTATTTGCTGCTTGTTGTTGAGTAATCCAAACTGGGGAAAGTTGCCCGTAGCGATTCAGTTGCTGAACCGCCGGGGCACCAAGTTCATCTATAATCTGTGCGTAGCGCTGAAGGGTGGCATTATCCTTTTGGGAAAGACTGATGACCTCGGATTGCACGCCTCGCTGCATGAGGTGATCTCGAAGGGCTCCGCGCATTTGGCGCTCACCAGAATCCTTGGCTCCAAATATGCTGGACAAGGTATTTTTTAGTGTCATCCCGGTACTGGCCATTGTTGTAGCCGTGGTGAGTAGCGTAATAGGGTCAAGCCCCAAACCTTCCGGCATCAGGTTGGTGACGTGCCTGGATTTTTTAATGAGCCGCTCATCAAATACGTAACCTGGATATTTCAGCACAGTTGTATCGAAAGATTTCCAGCCGGTAGGTGATTGGTACACCGCGTAAATATGGTCAAAGTGACGTCCCGTTCGCGAGACAATGCGAAAGCCCGTTTGAATACCTAAGCTTTGCAGCAAGGCAGCACCTAAAATGGCATGATCATCGCAGTCACCGGCTCGCTGAGTAATGGTGACAAAGGGCGATTGAATACGCTCGACATCCCATGGGTCGCGCACGTAATTCACGTTGCGCACCATCCACTTGTATATGGCGGAGGCAATAGCGTCAATGTTTCGCAGGTCGGGTTGTCCGGTAAGCCGGTGTCGCCGGATTGTGCTTGTAATTTTGAGAGCAAGTGAGCGAATGCGCTCGTCGCCGGTATATTTAGTAACCAACCTGCTGGCTGCCGAAATTACGCCTTCCACACCGGGGTAGGCCTGGCGTCGTGTAGAAAGAGGTACTGTGGATGCTTCCAAAGAAGCATCCACAGCCCGTGCTCTGGCATGTTGCTGCTGGGTATCTGGTAATATCTGTACGTAGCCACTTTGCATCAACGTATCAACCCTTTGGTAAGCTGGCTAATCGAGTGGACGGGATTTTCCTTGATTCTTTTATGGGTTAAAGATGCCAATCCATATGTGGGAAAATTTTCGGTAATTAAGACTCCAATAAATTGTCCATTTCGGGTCACGGTGGTAATACTTGCTTCCTCGGCTATGGAGAACAGCTGATTTCGCAGTTGGGAGATCGTTTTAGTTTGGACTGTCCTCATGAGTGGGCAATTGGATTAGTTCGCGTTATGTATAACTTCTGCAGTTCTGCAATTACATCAACCAATAGCGCTTTTTCTTCTGGTCGAAGTGAAAAAGTACCCGACCAAATGAGTAATAGGTTGGTGGCAGCACTGGCAGAGATACCGGCATAGGTCGAAAATTGCCCTGATCCATCCACTAAGGGATATATACTTTCTGCAATTCGTTTCGCGCCGATATCTCTTTCCAATGCCCTTCTGCCCAATTCAATAGCGATACTGATCCAGTCCTTGGCCGTCAAAGATCTGTTTTCAATGCCCTGAATGATTCCAATTTGTGATTGTATGGCCCGTACATAGGTTATATAGCGGGCCGCAGAGGGGGAGTCGATAGCCATAAAATCCAAAGCAGCCTGTATTAATTTTTGATAGGGGAAGTGCATGCTCATTGATTGGGGGTAGTTGGGTTATTTGCCTGAGTTTGCTCTTTCGGCTGAGCTTCCTCTAAAAGGGGCTCTGGTTGTGATGGCCTGGAAGTTTCAGGAAAATGTTCTGTAGGTTCACCAGATGAGGTTGCTTCGTTTTCAGGTGCAGTGTTAATGGTCTCCGAAGGAGGTGTATAGGTTGCAATAGGGCCTAATCCATGCCGCTGCCCAACGATGATGCTTATTAATCCGCCAAGGGTATCAATTACCTCCGGGGTCTTTTTGACGAACTGTTCTACAAGTTGATTTCCCGGAGACTGCTGAGCATTTTGATATTCCAGGTCTTTTTTGAACTGTTCACGGTCCAGTTTTTCAATTTCTTTTTCCAATTCATGGACCTTTGACGTGTTAGCTTCTTTAAGCCCATCGAGTTTATCTCTGAATTCCTCCTTCAGCCTGGCGATCTCATTCTGGTGGGCTAACAGTAATTCGGTTTTATCTTGGGAAAGGTCTTTTCTGGCTTGAAAAAGCTCGTCGGTAATCTGTTGGATTTTGCGATTTGCATCCGTTAGTTGTCCTTCGAGCTGGAGGCAGCGCTCGTGGTAATAATTTCCAGCCATAGAAAACTTAGCCGGAATATTCATACTCGAATAAAACTCAGCCGGCGGTCGGCCGGGAGAAGCTTTTATAGCTCCGCCTATTTTATCATCAGCAAGCGTGTCGTGTATATGTTCTGAATGATCTGCCATCTGTGTTCTGTTTGGTTCGAACACAGAATAGGCAGGATATAAATGGAGTTAAATGGCCCTTGGAGGAATAACTGGGGATGTGAGCAAGTAAAAATTTTCTGTAAGCACAAAAAATTGGAAAAAATTTATTGAGTGAATTGGAATTATTCTTTTTTACTCAATTTGTTTTTTCATGCTGAAAATGACCTGCTCAACTTGTTCTTTAGCAACTACAAAATGAGCGGGTTTTCGGGTGCGTTGATTGATAGCCATGGGACGGGGAGAAAGAAGAGGACGCACGCAATCATAAAAAAGGCTGCTTTTCATCCCCGTTTTTTCCTCTACATATACCTGGGCTTCTTTGATGGTCATTACTTCGCGGTCAATTATTTCTTGCATGGATTTTTCAGTCTGCATGGAGTTTCTAATTAGTGATGGTTATGTATTGATTTTCCGGTAAAACTCATTTTATTCCAAAAAAATGTTTCAAATACCTAAAAATTACACTGAGGCATATTTAAAGGCTGATTTCTATGAAACATTTCCTGAAACATGCCTGTTTCACGATGGATTGCGTTTATTTTTGGGGTAAATAATTTCAATGATTTAGAAGAAATACCCGTGAAACACAGATGAAACATTCCTGTTTCAGTAAAAAGGGTGAATGTTTCATGGTGTTTCATAAATGTTTCAGCAAAAGTTTCATAAAAAAGTGTATTAAAAGTATCATAAAGTATGTTTTTAGTATTTTGAAACATTGAAACATAGATTTTCTTCTTTTTCGGTCTTTTCTATTCTATAGCTAAAAAAATAGCTCACGCCGAAGCTATTTCTTCTTTAAACAGTTCGGTGTTTTCCGTCCAGGGCTGGCTTCCAGCAGGCTTAAATTTGTCCCAGTTAAAGGCGTTGCGAAACAGCTCGTTTTCTACCGCATTCGGGAGGTAATAGCCCCGCTGACGAATGGTATCGGTCTTTAGGTTGCTGTAACTGTCAACAATGGTCCAGTTCACCACCTTAAGTTCGCCTTCCGGAGTCAAATCGCTTAAATCCCGAAGCTTCTCATCCACGATATCACGGCGAACCATGCCATCGGTGCCTCTTTTTTCGTATTCGTAGATGTCCCAGATCGCCTTGGCCCAAATTTTGAGTGTGCCGTCCTTGGTCCAATTGAAATGATGTACGGTGACCTTCAAAGATTGGATAAGTGTACCGATGGTTTCAATAAATTCGGTAAGCGGATCTTGAGAAGAGTAACGGATGGCTGTTTTAACGACTTCATCCCGAGCAAAAAGGAAAAGATCTTCCCCGGTAACCGAGAGAAGCCGTTCCTCATTACGTTCCTTGGTGAAATTGCGGTAATAATCATCGTACATGGCTTTGTCTTTGATCTCTTCCAGCTCGTCCAGCGAACCCGATATCAGGTTCCGGTAGTCAGGATTTAGCCAGTAGGAAACCGTAACCAACGAGGCAAACTGATTAATTTGCCGGTCTTGGAGCACCACATCCTTCATTTTATCACCCAGCTCGGTTTTAACCGCATCTTTGAGCTTGAGCCGGATACGTTCCATGTCCCTTATAAAGTCTTTTCGGTTGAGCAGGTGGTAGTTTTTTAGAAAAGAAAGCATAAGCCGCTGTAGGGTAACCCGATCATTGAGTAGCTCTTTTACGTGATCTTCTGGACCACGGGTTTTTTTGCTGTAATGAATGATTAGCGAGCGGCTAAGCAGGTGATCGGTGGCGGGCAAAAAGTTGCTGCAAAACAGAGGCATGGTACGCACTACTTTATGTTCCTTGCCCCATTTGTTGCCTTTCTTGATGTTAGTAGGTCGTGGCTTGAGTTCAAACCAAGAGTTCCAAATCTGGTCTTCAATCTTGGCTTTTTTACCAGGAACTTGAGGAACGTGCTCATCTATCCATTGGGGGATGTGGGATTTTTGCTCCAGCGCCTCATCTACCGATCGGGCCGGTGGTGTGTTCAAACTATCCAGGTGATTTATTCCAAAGAAATCCTGAATGAGCTTAGCCATTTCTCCTTTACC
Source organism: Gracilimonas sediminicola (assembly GCF_024320785.1). Lineage (NCBI taxonomy): Bacteria > Pseudomonadati > Balneolota > Balneolia > Balneolales > Balneolaceae > Gracilimonas > Gracilimonas sediminicola. Next base: position 682,299 of record NZ_JANDBC010000002.1, on the reverse strand, counting down.
CACGTTTCCTTCACCATACAGGTAGAGAAAGATGACATGCTTGTGAAGCGTGTAGATTTCGTCAAAAAAAACAAACGCAAACACGTAAGCGATGATAAATTTCCCCCAAAGTCTGAAATCTGTAATGCCTCCAATCATGCCACAAAAGTGATGCTCAACTTCCACGAGTTTTTTATAAAATTCTTGGTCATTGTACAGGCTTTCCTGAGCATTTTGGAAATAACCATCAGGATTGGCTATCCCTAAATCATAATGCGGTAAGTGAATAGCATCTTCTGGGGGCTTTAAAAACTTGTTATCGCCTACGGGAAAAGCTCCATCTCGCTGGGCAATGAGTTTAATGTGATCAAATGGTTTCTTTGGAAAGCTTACCAGCACGTTACCGGCAAGTAAATACCGGGTTTTTTCAAAAGAAATGATCCCAAAGTGATCAAACTCACGGACAATGCGGGGTTTAAACTCGATGTTTACATGCAGCCAAAAGCTGCGCATGTCTTCGTTCTTCATGTTTTTCACCTGGAGCACGTCTTTATTCCATACGCTTTTGGAAAATTCCTCTACGCTGTGGGTTTGACCGGGCTCGAAATTGAAGGGCTTGTACATGGGAATGCCTCCCCGAAGGTACCGGAGCTGGCCAACATAGGTGCGTTCCCATTCTTTCTTTTCCGGATTCCATTTTTCGATAATGGACTCCAGTATGAGATCAAAATCGGTTACAGGTACTTTTTCTCCACCCCGTTTACGTACCCATTGGTAGTTGTCGAAATCCCGTTCGTATTCTTTGGCTGCGTTTTCTTGAAATTTTTGGGCCAACCAGCGCTCATAGTCAACGGCCAGGTTCATTTCCGCATACTGCCGTTCGGAGTCTTCTTTTATTGCAATAAATTCAACCATATTGAATTCATTGCCCTCGGAATCAGTACAAATTTCCGTGTCGAGGTTTAAGGTGAGAAAAGAATCGGGATTGTTTTCAGAAAATACATTCGGAATTCGTTCAATAAGTATGGTTGTATCTGCTAAATGGGCAAATTCTTTAAACTCTTTACGCAGATACCAACGCCAAAAATCGGCGTTGAACATTGGGTTTGTCATTATGTGGTCAATTCTTTGAAATTATCTGTTGCATAAGTGATGTACACAGACCGGGTGATGTTGTCAGGTATCCCTGCAATGAGCTGTATCACATCCTTATTTGTAATTTTTTGGGTAGTCTGAGCGGAGCAATAGTCCACCCAGTCCATTTCCTGGAATTCTTTGGAATAATCTGGAATAGCGAATACTTCCAATTCAGCTTTTAAAGCCGCTTCAAAGGAGGGTTTAAGTATTTTCCAGGAAGTGCCCTGAGCAACGAATATGATTTTCTGCGCTCTTTTTCTTAAAAGTTTTGCAGCTTCAAGGCTTAGCTGGCCATCTATGAAAAGAAGTGGTGTGAATGGTGCGATGCCTTGTTTAAATGCTATATAAACTTTCCCGGTTTTGAGGATTTCGGACTTCACCGAGGAATAACCTGGAAGTGTGTCGTCTTCTTTTTTTACAGCCTGTTGAGATTTCTTCCTACTTTTATGTGATATGGTTAGGTGATATCGGTCGGCCAATAAATAAATGACTTCAGTAAAGGTCAGCCCATCAAAAAACTCTACGAAACTTATGGCATCACCCCATGCCTGGCAGCCAAAGCATTTATATGTGCCTTTATTCTCATGCACATAAAAAGATGGAGTCTTTTCAGAGTGAAATGGACAACACGCCTTGTAGTAACTGCCAGATTTTTTTAAAGAAATGCGTTCAGAAATGATTTCGATAATATCATTTCTGGATGCTTCCCTCACATGGGGTATCGCTTCGTAGAATGTCAATCAGGTTTGATCTATTGCAAGATCACTCGGTTAAGTTTTTGTTTAGCCTCAATCAGAATAACTGCGACTTTTTTGATATCTGAGTTCTTTTTATCCCGAATCAGTATTGAAAAATCATTAAGATTCACATCGGTATCTATGAATGCAGCAAGTCCCCAAATAGTAGTTCTTAAATCTTTAGTAAGCGGCTTCCTATTCATTAAGGTGCCTCTTTAGTTCCGAGACATGTATTAGGTGTTTACCATTACAATCTCTCTTGATCTTCTTGTACCTGCCTTTTCCGGCATAATTTGAAACAGATTTAGAATTTATGTTAGCTAATAGCGCGAATTCTTTTGAATTCAGCCATTCTTTGTTTTGTAGAAGAGTATCGTTTACCAGTGACCGTATCAGCTCCAATTGATTGGAAAGTCCATCAATTGCATTAATTATTTGTTTTTGTTTTATCTGAGTCATTTCCATTTAAAAATTCTTCCCAAATACTTGGGTGCTTCTTTTTGCTTTGATTAATGGTTCTATTTATTACTTCACGTATCCAAGGGGTTTTGTCAGTGTCTTGCGCTACCCGAATTAAAGCGGCATGTGAAATCCCAATGGAACCATTTGGCTTAGTTAGAGTGTTAGCAAAACCTTTCAAACTTCTTTGACTGATACCCAACGCAAACTTTAATTGTGAATGTGTATTAGGTATTTGATTAGACATAATAATATTTAGTTACTTACACACTGTAAGTAGATGAATTATAGTTAATTAACGAATTGGCAAAATTACAGATTAAATGCATTCAAGCACAATCAAAAAAAACAGTATCGCCGAAAGAATTATATTAATTAGTAGTAAATATGGTTCGGCTAAAGAATTTTTAGACAAATGTGGAATTAACAATTATTCGTTAATTACTGATTTGAAATATGGGAGAATAAAAAAACCAGGTTCAGAAGTATTAGCTCAAATCGTACTTGGATCTGGATGCGATGGGACTTGGCTTCTCACCGGAAAAGGAGAGATGTTTGGAAGCGTATCCGAAAATGCAGGTTTTACCATTTCAGAGAAAGAAAAAATGAAGAATGCCCTCACACTTCTTCTAAATTTTGATTTTAGTGAAGGGCAGAAAGGAATTTCAGAAGCCAGAGAACTTGAAATAAAAGTAGCAGAGGCATTAGTAATGCTTCTTAAAAAACACTCAAAATTACATTGAGTCGAGGCGCTTTTTATTTCTATATTTACTTACACAATGTAAGCGAACGAAAAGGAACAGGATTGTACAAAGCTAAAAACATAAATCTTAATTTTAATGCCAATGTACTATGTACAATCGGTGGAGAAAATGGAACTATGTACAAAACTATGTACAATTTTGATTCAGTTTTAGCTTATGAGGTCAGAAATCGTTGTTTATGATATCTGAGGGCCCGTAGCTCAGTTGGTTAGAGCAGTCGACTCATAATCGATTGGTCGGGGGTTCAAGTCCCTCCGGGCCCACTCTTCTTCGCTGAAGCTATGAAGAGCAGGCCCTTCTTTTCTGAAGCTTTGATGGTAAGGCATTTCTTTTGTGAAGCTATGATAAGCAGGCCCTTCTCCCCTCTAAAGAATAAAATATTTTGTAAGGAATAGCTTTTTTGTCGCTCTTACTATTTGATATCAATATTAAAAGCGACTGATATGTATTACGTATATATCCTGAAGAGTAAGGTTAGAGATTGGCGATATGTGGGGTTTACCCATGATCTGAAAAAGAGGTTTAAGCAACATAATGAGGGCAAAAGTACGGCCACCAAGAATTATAAGCCTTTTGATTTGGTCTGTTATGTAGCAGTTAAAGACAAAGCCACTGCCATTAAACTTGAAAAGTATCTTAAAACAGGTTCAGGCATAGCATGGATGAACAAACGCCTGATGCCTGGCTAACAAACTCAACCCCCGGTCTCCTTCGCTGAAGCTATGGAGACCGGGGTTACTTTTTTAGCCTCCCGTTATTCCCTTCTTCAAGGTGCTAAATATTGAGACAAAAGCCTTTTGAAATACCACAGCATCTACGGATATGGAATAAGAGATATCAAACACACGCTTTTCAGTTAGAAAATTGCTTGATTCGGGTGCATCAGAATTAGTGAAATAGGGTATAGAACCATCGAATTCCTCATCACGGTAATCATAAGGCGTATCGATTTTTTTCACATTGTGGGACAGGTAAGAAAGCCCAAGATCAACTCCCTCTATAACTTCAACATTAATCCCACCATAAAAATCAGAAAACACATCTTTATTTAAACTGGTGCCAACATGAAGTGATAATGAGTGTGAAAGAAAATCTTTAAAAGAATTTTCATTACTCATGATGCCGAAAAAAGAAGTGTTGTCCGTTAGGTCTTTTTTAGCAAATGGATAAAATGAAAGCATCATGGTAGGAGCAAAACCCCAGTCTTTTGAGGAGATTCCCTGTATTCTGTAAATAGTAGTTGTATCGGCTAAAAACTGAGATTGCCGAAAGCCAAGCTTTAAATCATTATTACTTAGGTTCTCAATATCTCCAATATTTGCGGTTCTTGACTGAATATTAACATCCTGAGTTTTATAATAGGTAGCGCTGAACCCGGCTCTAACCCTGAACCGATATTTTTTTGGTATCTGTATTGCAAAACTACCTAACGGATCCCAACTATTATCCGGTGCCTTTCTGTGAAGGTTAAAAGTAGCTTGGTTTCCGGCTTCAAACATACCCAAATAGAAAAAGGCCCCGCTATCCCGAACTTCTCTAATTGGTGGGCCCATTTTTTCAGGACTTGTAAAGGGAACAAGATCTGCTAAAGGATTAAACTCTCTCACAACAACCGTATCTAATTCAACCTTAAAAGTGCTAAAGGCATCACTCGTCAGCTTTAAATATAAAGGAGTATCGGCGGGTAAGTGTTTAAAGTGATTTGAATTAAATACTGGCACCTGAAGATCTTTGTTGTACTGAATTTCAATAATATGGCAGTTAATTAATTCATCATGACACTTAGATTGTGCGTGTAGGGATAGACTACCAAGCAACAGAAGGGGTAAAGCAATTATTATAGTTTTTGTCTTATTCATATTGACCTCAGTTTTATGTACGTATAAGCACCACTGAGCATATGCTATAGAATATTCGAATTTAACTCACCACATAAGTGTGCGTTTGTGTATTTGAAAAGAGACCCGCTTTTCGGCTGATGAAAAGCAGGGTGAGTTTTCCTTTCCGGCTTTCTAATCAATCCTCCTTTCCCTATAATCCGTTGTTAATAAAAGAAAAATAGATGCAGCTACAGACTAAAACCGTTCGGCAGGGGATCAACAAAGCTTACCTGAAAGTAAATGTTAAAAGAGCAGACCTGGATGCCTTTAAAATCGAAGCAACGAGATACCTGAATCAGATTGAGGAAGCAGGCAGTGAAAGTGAAGAACATCTGAAAGCCTACCTCAAAGATTTTCTCTCCAGGTCGTTTTATGAAAGGGAAGAAAAGCTTGTAAACACCAGCGACAGAATTGACCTGGCCATCTATTCAGGTAAAACGACTTCCTCCTCGGTGGATGTGATTATTGAAGCCAAGCGTCCGGATAACAAAGCTGAAATGATCAGCAAAGATAACCCCAACCGAAAGGCCCTGCAGGAAGCCCTTCACTATTATTTTGACCAAAGGGAAAGCGGGAATGATGACCTGAAACAGGTAGTCATTACAAATTATATCGAGTTCTTCATTTTTGATGCCCGGGAAATCGAACGCCATTTTTATTCCAAAAAGAAACTGCTAAAAACCTATCGCCAGTGGAAGAATGATGAAAAAGTTTCTGGGAAGACGGATTTCATCTACCAAAAATTTGAAGCGTTTATTAACGAGTCTGATGCTGATATAACCGTAACGCACGCTGATCTCAGCAAATATCAAAAACAGCTGGCAGCCGAAGCCAATGAAGAGTCCGACAAAAAGCTGATTCCTTTATACAAGCTCTTTTCACCGGAACACCTGGTGAAGAAGAACTTTGCCAACGACAGTAACTCCCTCGACAAAGGCTTCTACAACGAACTGCTGCATATACTCGGACTGCAGGAAGTGAAAGAGAAAGGGAGCCGGTTGATTCAGCGTCTGCCGAAAAAAGAACGCCACCGCGGGTCGCTGATTGAAAATACCATCGAGATTTTACGGTACGACCAGCACATGAACGAAGTGCGTGATGCCACCGTGCACTATGGGGATGAGGAAGACGATCAGCTGTTTGGGGTGGCGCTGGAATTGGTGATTACCTGGATGAACCGGGTGCTGTTCCTGAAACTGATGGAAGCCCAGCTGCTGGCGTATCACCAATATGATGAGAAATTTAAATTTCTGAGTTACGAAACCATTGATGAGTACGACGAACTCAACAAGCTCTTTTTCCGGGTGCTGGCACTGCGGAACCAGGAACGACCGGCATCGGTGCAGGAACGCTTCGGGCATATACCGTACCTGAACTCCTCGTTATTCGATTCCACCAGGCTGGAGAAAACCACCATTCAGATTTCCGGGCTGGATGATAAAGCCACGCTGGATTTGCATTCCCGGAGTATCCTGAAAAAGGGAGCAAAGCCGCCTAAAGAAAAACTGAGCACCCTCGATTACCTGCTCCGCTTTCTGGATGCCTATAACTTCAGTGCCGAAAGTTCGGGCGGCATTCAAACCGAAGATAAAACGCTGATCAACGCTTCGGTGCTGGGCCTGATTTTTGAGAAGATCAACGGCTACAAAGACGGCTCGTTTTTTACCCCCGGCTTCATCACCGAATATATGGCGCGGGAAACGCTGCGTAAATCGGTGACGGATAAGCTGAATGAAGCCTTTGGCTGGGATTGCGGGAGTTTTGATGAACTTCCCCGGAAAATTGAAGCCAAAGAGCTTTCGGAAGTGAATGAGGTGATCAATTCCATTACCATTTGTGACCCGGCGGTGGGGTCGGGGCACTTCCTGGTTTCGTGCCTGAATGAACTGATTGCCATCAAATCGGAACTGAAGGTGCTGACAGATCACGAGGGTAAGTATATTTCCCGCCTGGATATTTCTGTGGAAAACGATGAGCTGGCGATAGAGCACAACGGCGAATTGTTTGAGTACAAGCTCAATCACCACTGGAAAAATGGCAAGGTAGAACGCAAACCCGCCGGCAAAGAAAGCCAGCGTATTCAGGAGGCGCTGTTCCATGAAAAGAAATTCCTGATTGAAAACTGCCTGTTTGGGGTAGATATCAATCCCAACTCGGTAAAAATATGCCGCCTCCGCCTGTGGATCGAACTGCTGAAGCACGCCTATTATACATCCGGCCCGCAAGAGATCCCGGATCAGGTCCAAGATGACAATAAAGAAGAGGCTCTTTCTCCCTCAGAAGGGAGAAAGATGTCCGAAGGACAGGTAGAGGGAGGTGTTTCTCCCTATTCCGAGCTCGAAGTCCTCCCCAACATCGACATCAACATAAAGCAGGGGAACTCGCTGGTAAGCCGGTTCGGGCTGGATGAAGACCTCAGCTCCATCTTTAAGAAAAGCGAGCACTCGCTGCACGATTACAAGCAGGCCGTACGAAACTACCGCGAAACGCGCGACCGAAACGAAAAGCAGCGCCTGCAAAAATTGATTGATGATATAAAAGCCGAATACAGCGAAAACCTGCTCAACAACAAGCCCATTAACAAAAAGCTGAGTAAAGCCCGCGGTAAGCTGGAGCTGATGCAGAACGAAGATTTATTCGGGGAAGGCAAGGCGACGAAGAAAGAGCTCAAAAAGCAGGAAAAGAAAGTTGCTAAACTGGAAGAGCAGAAAGCCGAAGAAGAAGCCGGCGCCTTTTACCGCGAAGCTTTTGAATGGCGCTTCGAATTCCCGGAAGTGCTCGATGAAGAAGGAAAGTACATCGGTTTTGATGTGGTGATTGGGAATCCGCCTTATGTACGGCAGGAAGCCTTAGGCGATATAAAACCCTTTCTGAAAACTCATTTTGAGGTATATGCGGGAACCGCAGATTTATACGCTTACTTTATTGAGCAAGGGGTGAAGCTGAATAAAGAAAATGGCTACTTCCATTACATTGTAGCCAACAAATGGATGCGGGCAAATTATGGAAAGCCACTCCGAACCTGGCTACAACAAAAACAAATTACAGCCATTACCGATTTTGGGGATTTATCTGTATTTGAGGAAGCCACCACTTACCCCTGTTTATTGGAAATAAGGAAATCTGATAACCCAACGGTATTTAAAGCGCTGGAAGTGGAAACCCTACCGGTAGAAGATTTTGATGTACTGGAAGAAGAACAGGCTTTTGAGGTAGATGCATCAAAACTAAGTGAGGAAGGGTGGTCGTTAGTGCCTTTGAGAACTCAAAAATTACTGGAGAAGTTAAAAAAAGCCGGAATCCCTTTGGGAGAATATGTGGACGGAAAAATTTATCGCGGTGTATTGACGGGTTATAACAAAGCTTTTGTGATTGATGAAGAAACCAAAGACCGACTGATTGAAGAAGATGCTTCCAGTGCAGAAATTATTAAACCGTTTTTGGCTGGACGAGATATTAAAAGGTATCAGCAGCCGGATCAAGAGAATTATTTAATCTTTACAAGAAGAGGGACAGATCTTGATAAATACCCGGCAATAAAAAAATATTTAGAAGGCTTTAAAAAAGAACTTGAACCAAGACCAAAAGATGTCCCAAATAAAGATTGGCCGGGAAGAAAACCCGGAAGTTACAAGTGGTATGAAATTCAGGATGCGGTTGACTATTTCGAAGAATTTGAAAAACCTAAAATTATAATACCAGCTATCACAAATCAGGCTAATTATACTTTTGATAAGGAAGGGAAATATTCGAATGATAAGACTTCGATTATTCCCATTGAAGACTTAAATCTTTTAGGAGTTTTAAATTCCAAAGTAGCTGACTTTGTAATAACTCATACTTCATCGACAAAAAGAGGTGGGTATTATGAATACAAACCAATGTATGTTTCTGAAATTCCTATCGTTAAAACAGATTCATTAAAGGAATGCGTAACACAAATCCTCACCGCCAAAAAAGAAAACCCCGAAGCCGACACCGGCGCGTTGGAGGCGGAAATCGATCAGCTGGTGTACCAGCTCTACGGCCTCACCGAAGAAGAAATAGCCATCGTGGAAGAGAGTGTGGGGTAATTAACAAACCCACACCCCGCCCGGCGCCCCCGTCATTGCGAGGAGCCCGTAAATCCGAATGCAGGGCTGGGATGCATACCGACGCGGCAATCTCCCCGAATCGACCTCCCAAGTAGCTCAAGGAGATCGCGTCGTCGCCCGGCAAGGGAGTCCGGCTTCACCACACTTTACTCCTCGCGATGACCGTCTTTTTTCTACTCATTAACCCCGCACGCGTCATTGCGAGGAGCCCGTAAATCCGAACGTAGGGCTGGGTGCAAACCGACGCGGCAATCTCCCTGAACCGACATCCCAGGCACATCAAGGAGATCGAGTCGTCCGGCAGGGGAGTCCTGCTTCACCACACTCTACTCCTCGCGATGACCAGGTTTTTTCTACTCATTAACCCCCCCACGCGTCATTGCGAGGAGCCGTAAATCCGAATGCAGGGCTGGGATGCATACCGACGCGGCAATCTCCCCGAACCGACCTCCCAAGCACATCAAGGGGATCGCGTCGTCGTCCGGCAAGGGAGTCCTGCTTCACCACACTCTACTCCTCGCGATGACGGGTTTTTTCTACTCATTAACCCCCCGCGCGTCATTGCGAGGAGCCCGTAAATCCGAATGCAGGACTGGGATGCATGCCGACGCGGCAATCTCCCCGAATCGATATCCCAAGTAGCTTAAGGAGATCGCGTCGTGGCCAGGCAGGGGAGTCCTGATTTACCATATACTACTCCTCGCGATGACGGGTTTTTTCTACTCATTAACCCCCCGCGCGTCATTGCGAGGAGCCCGTAAATCCGAATGCAGGGCTGTGATGCATACCGACGCGGCAATCTCCCTGAACCGACATCCCAAGTAGGTTAAGGAGATCGCTTCGTCGCCAAGCTGGGTTGCCATAGATTCTGCAAGGTTCCTCCTCGCGATGACCGGCTTTTACTACTAACCACACACTACTCCTCGCGATGGCCGGGTTTTGCTTTCATCGATGTAATCAGACATAGTTATTTCACCAAAGAAGAAGGGAGAAATGGAAGGAAAGAGATAAAATTACTTGTAGAAGGGCTTTTGTTTCAAGTAACTCCAATCAATATACGGCAGAGGTGCCCGGCTGACCAAATCTGTTTTACTTTTGTTATTCAATGGTTTCTTATAGGTAAGTAATAACAGGTAATACTATATTTATAGCTGCTGAGATGTAGGTAATATGATGCTCACTATATAGATATCAGCCGTTCATTTTAATCTGAAATCGCTATTCTGTTCTTCACTACTTTTTCGGAATACGCAGAACGCATTACAGTTATGAGCTGTTAACACATTGAATCACTGAAAAGAAAAATTAAATCAGAAATACAGGTTATGGAATACAGGTTTTTAGGAAGATCAGGACTTAAAGTATCAGCGCTGTCATTTGGATCGTGGGTTACTTTTGGCGAACAGGTGGATACAGATCTCGCCTACAATCAAATGAAAACGGCTTATGATGCCGGCGTGAATTTCTTTGATAATGCTGAGGCGTATGAGATGGGGAAGTCGGAAACCATTATGGGACAGGTTATCAAAAAAGCTGAATGGAAACGGTCGGATCTGGTGCTTTCAACCAAAATATTCTGGGGCGGCGAAGGTGAAAACGATCAGGGCTTGTCATTTAAGCATATTAAAGAGGGAACAGAAGCTTCCCTGAGGCGACTACAAACGGATTATGTAGATCTCATTTTTTGCCACCGCCCCGACAAGTTCACCCCGGTGGAAGAAACCGTTTGGGCTATGAATCAAATGATTAACGAAGGCAAGGCCCTATACTGGGGAACCAGCGAGTGGAGTGCCGATCAAATCCGCAAAGCCTACGATTTTGCCCGGGAGAATCATTTACGTCCACCGCTGATGGAGCAGCCGGAATACAACATGTTCAAGCGGGATAAGGTGGAGAAAGAATTTTCAGCCCTGTATGAAGATATTGGATTGGGGACTACCATTTGGAGTCCGCTGGCCAGTGGCTTGCTCACCGGAAAGTACAATGATGGAATCCCGGAAGGTTCGCGACTGGATTTGGAAAAGTACAGCTGGCTCCGAAAAAAGCTGCTTGAAAGCGAAGAGGGAAAAGCCAAGCTTAGAAAAGTAGCTAACCTGGCAGCTGTATCTGATGAAATAGGCGTTCCGATGCCTCAACTTGCACTGGCATGGTGCCTGAACAATGAGAATGTCAGCACTGTAATTACCGGGGCTTCTACTGTGGAACAGGTGGAGCAAAACATGAAAACCATGGACATCCTCGATAAGGTAGATGAGGAAGTGATGGGTAAAATTGAGGAAATCCTGGACAACAAGCCAAAGGAAGATATCGACTGGAGACGGAATTAAACCGAGTCATTTAAAAGCTCAATACACGTTTTGGTAAATACTACACAGATATGCGGTGAAAAAGAGGCTGTACTATCGTTATTTAATAGTGTATTGAGTTATGGGTATCAATTCTGAAAGTAGCTTTTCAAAGGTTGATCCAACGGCCACCGCTTGTGAGGGCGGTGGTTTTTTTGTTGGGCAAGTAACTTCCTATTTCGGCTAAAACGGCAGGTCGTCATCCAGGTCCATTTCCTGATTGCCTTCGCGGGTTAAACCGGGGGCACTTGGCGGGGCCTGCACATCACCCTGGGCTTTTTCAACTTTCCAGGCCTTTACGTCGGTGTACCAATTCCCTTTATATTCCCGGCTTTGGATGTCAATGGAAACAGTGACTTCATCTCCTTTATTAACCGCCTGCTGATCGATGTTATCACCCCATTGTGTAATACACACCTGCTTGGGGTACTGCCCTTTGGTTTCGAGAATAAAATCTCTTTTTCTCCATGGACCATTTTTCCCCTGACCTGATTGCTCATCTAATATTTGTGTGACTTTTCCTGTTAACTGAAGATCCATAAAAAACGCTTATTTAATATTTTTGAAGAAGAGAGAATATAGTCATTGAGCTATTTAACATCGAGTTGGGATGTTGATGTTTAGATATTAGCTGCACCAACCATCACGGGCATCCATCAGGCTATCCGGGAATAATGTTGAAAAAAGAGTGCGTACAGATTCCGGCCATACAAACAGAAACCAGACCCCAAAACCAATCCCACCAAGGCGTCCTCTTTCCCTCCCAAAGGGAAAGAGACAGAGATAGGGTTCTGGTGTAGAGGGAAAACTATTGCTTATCAGGGAAATAAAGAATTTGAATTAATTCTAAACAGAAAGAGGCTTATCTTTGGCACGCTTTCATGAAATGTGAAGATCAAAATCAGCTTATACATCTATTCAGGAGCGTTTTTAAAGTTATGTGAATCATTTTCTTCACATAATCTTCACATTCAGAAACTACTTTGTCATTCAATGTGCCGGAAATTTTTTAGAAGCTATTTATGAGGTTTAGTGCAATAGGAATTTCTCACTGGAAAAGTGAGGTCTCTATTCGTGAATTATTTTATTTAGACAATCATCGCAGGGAGCTTTTGGATTTTCACACCAAAGATATTCCCGGAGGTGTGATGATGCTGGATACCTGTAACCGGACCGAGCTATATGCTTTTTGTGATTCGGAGGTGTTGATTTCTGCGCTTTGCAAATCAACCAATACCGATCGCAAGTTTTTTAAAGAGCACGGGTATGTTTATGAAGAAGAGGATGCCTACAATCATTTGTATAAGGTAGGCACGGGGCTCGATTCCCAGGTTTTGGGAGATGTGCAGATCATCCAGCAGGTTAAGCAGGCCTATAAAAAATCTAAAGACCAGCTTTCCGGTGAATTTCACCAGCTGGTACAATCCGTTTTCCGAGCACACAAAAGAAGCCGTACTGAAACCGATTTCGGCCGAGGTACGGCTTCTGTGGGTTTTGCCGCCACCCAGCATGCCCTTGATCACTTTAAGGACCTGAGCTCTATCAACATCCTGTTGGTGGGAGCCGGGAAAATGGGTAAGGTTTCCTGTAAAAACCTGGTTTCCAATGGTGCAGAACACATTTCTGTGGTGAACCGAACCATCGACAGGGCCAAAGAGCTGGCTTCCACATTCGACATAAAAGCTCATGCATTTTCAGAGCTGGATGAAGAAATCAAAAAAGCGGATCTCATCATTGCCGCTACCGGCGCTAATAAACCCATCTTGCTCCCGGAGCATTTTAAAGGGGTTGAGAGATCCCAGCTGGTACTTGATTTAAGCGTGCCACGGAATGTAGAGCCGGCCGTGGGTGAATTAGAGCAAGTTACGCTGGTTGATATGGATTCCATTCATGAAGACAACCAAAAGGCGCTGGAAAAGAGAGAGAATGCCATTCCAAAAATCAAGGAAATCATAGAGGAAGAAAAAGCAGATTTTCTCAAAGGTGTAAAACGCTCCAGGTATCTGTTACCCCGCATCAAAGAAATTGATCACCGCTTAAGTGATATTACCGATGCGGAACTGGACCGCGTAAAACATAAGATGGATGACGACTCTTATGCGAAGATGGAAGAAGTGACCCGCCGCATCAAAAAGAAAATCATGGCCATTCATATAGATCGAATCGACAAAGAATTCGAGAAGGCACAAAATGAAGCTTAAAATCGGTACCCGAAAAAGTACACTCGCTCTTTGGCAGGCAGAATTAGTCAGCAAAAAGCTGAACGCCCTTGATGTGCAAACACAGCTGGTGGAAATTGAATCGTTTGGCGACAAAGAGCAGGATATTCCCATTCACAAACTGGGCGATAAAGGAGTTTTTACCAAGGCTCTGGATGATGCACTTATTAAAGGAGAGGTGGATCTTGCGGTGCATTCTCTGAAAGATGTACCCACCGTATTGCTGAATGACCTCGATTTGGTTTCGGTACTGGAAAGAGGCAATCCCCGCGATGTACTGGTGAAGCCCAAAGAGGAAAAAGAAAATACCCGGCGAACGATCGCAACCGGGAGCATACGCCGGACCGCCTTCTGGAAAAATCGTTTTCCGGGAGATGAAGTAGTTGGCCTGAGAGGAAATGTACCAACCCGCCTACAAAAAGTGGATGACAACGATTGGTACGGAGCGGTATTTGCCTATGCCGGTTTGGAGCGTATTGGTTTTGAAAACAGGATCAGCGAGGTATTGGATTGGATGATCCCGGCGCCATCGCAGGGAGCCGTTGGAGTAGTAGCGAGAAAAGATACCACCCATCGGGAATTATTTAATAAGCTGAATCACAACGAGACACGGATTTGTGTAGATATTGAACGGGCGTTTTTGAATGAACTGGAAGCGGGGTGTTCATCACCGGTTGGGGCTCATGCCTACATCAAAAAAGATATGCTTTACTTCACAGGAGCGGTGTTAGCTCTGGATGGTTCACGACGAATGGATGTAGAACGGGAAATTCCGGTTTCAGAAGCAACGGCTGAAAAAGGGCATCAATGGGCTGATTTATTGAAGAATGACGGAGCGGTTGAATTATTAACCCACCGAAATTCCAATGATTAACCAAAACAAGCCCAGAATTTTATTCACCACACGGCTTAAAAAGCAAAGGTTGGCAGCCTTGCAGTCGTCCGGCTTCTCAGTGGAGAGCGTGCCCTTTATAACCTTCGAGTATGTGATCCCCGCCATGTGGATTAGCCAGCTTCCCGACCAAACCGATGCGTGGATATTTACCAGCAAGAAAGCAGTAAAAGCTATCAAGCCGGCCTTTAAAGACCTGGAAGTACCCGAACACATTTTTGCCGTAGGTTCTAAAACTGCTGAGATGCTGGAGGAACTGAATCTTGAAGTTACCATTCCGGACGAGTACAATGTTGTCGCTCTCGCTGAAAAGATGAAAGAGCTTGAACTAACAAACGTGACTCATTTCTGCGGAAATTTAAAAGCCGGAGACTTAAATAAACTGCTGGGCGAGGATGTAAACCTTACTTCCGTGGAAGTTTACCGAACTAAACTGGCTCCTCATACCTTAAATATTTCCAACTACGACGGCATTGTTTTTATGAGCCCAAGCGCGGTGGAGTCATTTTCTGAACGGAATGAGATAAACGGAACGGCTAAAGTTTTTTGTATTGGACCTACCACAGAGGCCGCAGCTGAAGAAGTAGGCTTTGAAAATTGTATCACCCCGGAATACTCTACTCTGGACGACCTGACTGAATCCATTCAAAATTATTTTAACTGATCATGAATTTTCCTGAACTGAAGAACCGATTACTGCTGGATGTACTTGAAGGCAATGAAACTGAACGTCCACCGGTATGGATGATGCGTCAGGCCGGGCGATACCTTCCGGAATACATGGAGATTAAAAAGAAGTACGGCTTTTTTGAGCGGGTTAAAACCCCGGAACTGGCTTGTGAAATCACCATTCAGCCCATCGATATTGTAGGCACCGATGCAGCCATCCTTTTTTCCGATATCCTGGTTTTGATTGAATGCCTGGATGTGGAAGTACAGTTGAAGCCGGGTTTTGGTCCTTACCTGCCGGAACCAATCCGAACAGTGGAGCAGGTGGAAAACCTGAACATCATTCCGGCAGAGGAACAACTGAGCTATGTGTACGATGCACTGTCGCTCACCCGAAAAACGCTGGACGGCCGTGTTCCCTTAATCGGTTTCGCCGGCGCCCCGTGGACGCTCTTCTGTTACCTGGTTGAAGGGCAGGGTTCAAAAACCTTCTCTACAGCAAAATCCTTTTTGTTCTCACAACCGGAGGCTGCTCAAAAGTTGCTGGAAGTGATGACGGACCAAACCATTCAATACTTGCATCATCAGGTGAAAGCCGGGGCACAAGTGCTTCAGGTGTTTGAATCGTGGGCGGCCGCACTGGGCCCGGATGATTTCCGGAAATTAGCCCTGCCGCACTTGCAGCGTATTGCCAAAGAAGACTATGGCGTGCCGTTAATTATGTTTTGCAAGGATGCAGAATGGAGCTACCCTTATTTTGTAGATACGAATGTATCTGGTTTTGGAATAGGCTGGGGATGCACCCCCGAACATGCCCGCGAATTTGCCGGTGATAAGGTAGTTCAGGGAAATTTTGATCCGTCCAAATTATTAATGAGCCCCGATAAAATCGAAGCCGAAGCAACAGAGATGATGAAAAGGTTCGGCAAAGGAAATTACATCGCGAATTTGGGGCATGGCATTTTGCCAAACGTCCCGGTCGAAAATGCCAAACGATTCGTAGATACGGTTAAGGATTTTAGATATTGAAAAATTGGTTCCGACGCAGAACGATCAGAACCAGAGAAGAATTACCGGTTTTAATCGTAAGGGCAATTCATGAATTGCCCTTACGATGAGTGAATGCAAAATGAATGTCTAAATAAGCAGAGACACAAGATTTTGTGTCACTACCTATTGTAAAATTGATATTATGCCAGATTTGAAATCCAAAAAAGAAGAATTCAGCCGGTTCGTTAAGGATGTGCAACAGCACATCTGTGATGAATTAGAGGCTGTGGATGGAACCCAAAAATTCCGTATTGAGGATTGGGAGCGGGAAGGATTTGGAGGAGGCAGCACGCGCATTATTTCCGGTGGCGATGTGATAGAAAAAGGCGGGGTGAATGTGTCGGCCGTGGGCGGTCCTCTGCCGGAAGCGATGCAAAAGAAATTTGAGGTACCTGAATCCGAGTTTTTTGCCACGGGAGTCTCACTGGTAATACATCCCCAAAACCCCTTTGTGCCCACTGTTCACGCCAACTACCGGTATTTTGAACTGTATGATAAAGACACCGGAGAGCTGAAAGATCAGTGGTTTGGCGGCGGGGCCGACATGACGCCCTATTACCTGTTTCCGGAGGATGCAAAACATTTTCACCAGGTTCATAAAGAAGTATGCGACCGGTTCAGCCCGGAGTATTATTCTGACTTTAAAGCTGAATGTGATGCCTATTTCTACAATCATCACCGGGAGGAAGCCCGTGGAATCGGCGGACTGTTTTTTGATTATCAGCGCCCGGATAAGAACCGTTCTGCAGATGATTTATTCGAGTTTTGTAAGGCGGCCGGCTTTGCCTTCACCGATGCCTACGTTCCGATCATGAAAAAGCGGAAGGATGATGAGTTTAGCCAGGAACACCGGGACTGGCAGGAAATCCGCCGTGGCCGTTATGTGGAATTTAATTTAATTCACGATCGCGGTACCTTATTCGGGCTGAAGACCAAAGGCCGGATTGAATCTATTTTGATGAGCCTGCCGCCGAAAGTACAGTGGGTGTACGATCATCATCCGGAGCCGGGCAGCCCCGAAGCCGAGCTGGTGGAACACCTGAAACCCATTGATTGGATTAATTATAGCTAAGTGAAAGGGGAAAAGTGAAAAGACAAACGTAATTTTCACTTTTGCCTTTTCACTTTCACAAGCAAAGAAACATGAAATACCCAAAAACGCGATTACGACGAAACCGGCAATCAGATGCCATCCGTGAGATGGTGCAGGAAAACCGTTTACATCCATCCGATTTTATTGCTCCCATTTTCATCATGGAAGGAGAGAACAAGAAAGAAGAAATCCCGAGCATGCCGGAATATTTTCGTTATTCGCTGGACTTGCTGAAGGATGAACTGGATGAACTGGTGGAAGTTGGGATTCAGTCGGTATTGTTATTTGTGAAGGTTCCGGACGAAAGGAAAGACAATAAAGGCACCGAGGCTTTAAACGATGACGGACTGATGCAAGAATCAGTTCGGTTCATCAAAAAGCATTACCCGGATTTGTTGGTTATGACCGATGTGGCGATGGACCCGTATTCCTCATACGGACATGATGGCATAGTGGAAGATGGCGAGATTGTGAATGACCCTTCGGTGGAGGTGCTGGCACAGATGGCCGTCAGTCATGCCAAAGCCGGAGCTGATATGGTGGCGCCTTCCGACATGATGGATGGACGGATTGGAGCTATGCGTGAAGCACTGGATGAAGCAGGTTTCGAAAACACCGGTATTATGGCGTACAGTGCAAAATATGCATCTTCTTACTACGGTCCGTTTCGTGATGCCCTGGATTCTGCACCTGGATTTGGAGACAAGAAAACCTATCAGATGAATCCTGCTAATGTGGACGAAGCCCTGCGTGAAGTAGAGCTGGATATTCAGGAAGGAGCCGATATTGTCATGGTGAAGCCCGGAATGCCGTACCTGGATGTGGTGCGGGCCGTAAAGCAGAATTTCAACATTCCGGTTTCGGTGTATAACGTTTCCGGAGAATATGCAATGATTAAAGCAGCTGCTGAAAAAGGCTGGCTCAATGAAGAAGAGGCCATGATGGAAGCACTTTTAGGATTCAAAAGAGCCGGCGCTGATTTGATTGCCACTTATTTTGCGAAGGCTGCTGCCCGTATTATTCATAAATAGTGATTGTGAATTTTTCATGATTTTAGGTGTGGGAAGGGAAGCTGGAGCTTCCGGGCAGTTGTTGCGAAGCAGGAGCTTCACAACGAGAAGAAGCGAGAAGAAAAATCACCGCAGGGGCAATTCACGAATTGCCCCTGCGGTGGTGGAATTTGGTTGAGGCACAAAAGAAATTTTTTAATTGATAAACAGAAATATGGATTACCCAAAGAGCAAAGAACTTTACGAACGAGCATCAAAAGTGATTCCCGGCGGAGTAAATTCTCCGGTGCGGGCTTTTAACAGTGTGGGCGGAACCCCCTTGTTTATCACCCGCGCTCAGGGATCGTATCTCTGGGATGAGGAAGGGAATCGTTATATCGATCTCATCAGTTCGTGGGGACCAATGCTGTTGGGTCATGCTGAGCCGGATGTTATCAAAGCAGTTCAGCAAACTGCAGAAAACTCGACTTCTTTCGGAGCACCAACCCGACTGGAAGTTGAAATGGCGGAGCTGATTACCAGCTCTGTTCCGGGAGTAGATAAAATCCGGATGGTAAATTCAGGAACCGAAGCTACCATGAGTGCCATTCGTGTTGCTCGTGGATATACCGGGAAAAATAAGATCATTAAGTTTAAAGGAAACTATCATGGCCATGGTGATTCCTTTTTGATTGAAGCAGGAAGCGGTGCCCTCACCATGGGCGAGCCGAGCAGCCCGGGTGTTACGGAAGGAACAGCCAAAGACACATTGAACGCAGAGTACAACAACCTGGATTCCGTAAAAAAACTGGTGGAGGCCAATAAGGATGACATGGCTGCGATCATCCTGGAACCCATTGCCGGAAATATGGGATGTATTCCTCCTAATGAAGGATTCCTGGAAGGATTGCGAGCACTTTGTGATGAACACAACATTGTACTGATTTTTGATGAAGTGATGACCGGTTTTCGTGTGGATTTCCAGGGTGCCCAGAAAGTGTACGGCGTAACTGCCGATATGGTCACCTATGGTAAAATCATCGGGGCCGGTTTACCGGTGGGAGCCTATGGCGGAAAAGAAGAAATCATGGATTATGTGGCACCGACAGGGCCGGTTTATCAGGCAGGTACTTTGTCCGGAAATCCGCTGGCGATGGCGGCCGGATTTACTCTTCTGAAGAAGCTGAAAGATCACCCGGAAGTGTATGACGAGCTGGAGAAGAAATCACAGGTATTAGCTACAGGCATCACCAAAATACTTGAAGAGTACGACATTCCTCACGCGATGAACCGGGTAGGCTCCATGATCGGGGTGTTCTACTGTGAAGGTCCGGTTGAGACTTTCGACGACGCCAACCGCACCGACAAGGAACTGTTTGGTAAGATCTTTCATGGCATGCTGAAGCGAGGCGTTCATTTGCCTCCGTCTCCCTTTGAGGCTTTCTTTCTGGCTAATTCGCTGACAACAGATGATCTCAGCTTTATATTGACTGCTTTTGAGGAGACGATTTCAGAGATAAAATCTGCTTAACAGGTTGCCGGAAATGGGTTCCCTCTTGCACTTAATTTCCATTCTATTAACTTAGCTTTATCCATTCACAAACCGGATAAGGCTATGAGCACCATCACAGTTACCAAACGGATACATGCTCCCAAGGAACTCGTTTTTAAAACGGTTTCAGATATAAAGAACTTTTCCAACGCGGTTCCTGATATTACAAACGTAGAGTTTTTGACAGAACAGGAATACGGAGTGGGAACCAAATTCAGGGAAACCCGGGATATGAACGGGCGGAAAGCTTCTACAGAACTTGAGGTGACTGAACTGGTCGAAAACGCTCACATTCGGATAGTCTCGGATACGATGGGCACGGTATGGGATTCGCTATTCACCGTCGAAAAGAAAGAAGACGGAACGGAGCTCACGCTGATCATGGATGCCAAAGCGTATAAACTCATGTCAAAAATTATCAACCCTTTTATGAAAGGCATGATGAAAAAAGCGCTCGAGAAAGATATGGTCGCTGTAAAAAATTATTGCGAATCGAATAATTAGCCGATCTCCTGCAACCCGACTCACACCTGATCGTTCTATCATGAACTCTGAAAACACTAAAACGATTAATGGGTTTATGAAGAAATTTCTCTATTTCCTGCCACTGCTGTTGCTGCTGCTGTTGAATACAAGAATTGCATCCGCACATCCCTGGGGCGGGTTGGTTATCGATCAACAGGGTAATATTTACTTCACCTTTATTTGTCCTTTCGTGGATGAAGATCACTACGCCTGTGTCTGGCAAATAGATGATCAGCAGAACCTAAAGCAAGTACTGGAATCCTCTTATTCTCCCAGCGACATCATCCTTTCGCGAAGCCCGGACCGGGTGATTTATGGCGCAGAAAGGAATAATGCCGCGGGTGGTTTTCAGGCAAGGCTATGGAGGGTTAATGGTTCAGGGAATGAACTCATCATTAATCCTACTACAAATGAAGATGTTTTTTTCATTCAGGCCTATGCCGTAGCTGAAGATGGCATGGTTTACTTTGCCCGGGAGAACCGCCTGTTTGAGCGGAGTGATGGTGGGGAGGTAACCGAAATTGAATTGCCATCAGACATTGATCGCATTGATGACCTCGCGTGGGGATTGAATAACAAGCTGTACATTCTGGACAGGGAAAGTATAAAGGTGATGGAAGAAGATGGTTCGGTTTCGGTGTTGGCTACCGGACTGAAAGAAGAAAACCCGGAAAACATCCCGTTCTCCGGGGCTAATATCCTGTTCGATTTTACAGTGGATAAAACCGGGAATGTGTATCTGGCGTACTATGGTAATCGAAGAGTATTGAAGGTAAGTCCGGCTGGAGAAGTATCTGTATTTCTGGAATCGGAGGGGCCGTGGTCACCCCATGGAGTAGATGTTTTTAATGGGGAGGTGTATGTGCTGGAGTCAACGTTTGGAACTTCGAAGTGGTGGGAGTTTTGGGAGGATGATGTAATTATTCCTCGTGTTCGTAAGGTGGATGCGAATGGAGGTGTATACACTGTTCTTGAATATAGATCGGACCGGGAGGAATAAACTCGATTTAGAAGAGCGGTAACAAACCGGAGCCCTACTTCAACTCCACGATCGTACAACCAGCCCCGCCACGCTCAATAGGTGCCGTTTCCACATTCTTGACATCTTTACGGGTGTTGAGGTCATAGATAGGTGTCTGTATCATTTCATAGTGTATCTAGCGATGTTCAAACTTCAATCAAGCCTTCCATACATTTCTTCATGTCTGAGATTCTCTAATTTGATTTGCTTATCAAGTGACTCAATTTTAAACTTAGCCCATTCTTGAACCGTAATTAGTTTATGATCAGATAGTTGTTTTACTAATTTTTTTACTCGCTCATAATATTTTGCAATGTTTCCAACCCATGATACTCCACTAAGATTTGCTCCTACCTCAGCCATGAATTCTTCATCTTTACCAAATGTGTCAATCATTAATGATGCAAATGGATGCCATTCAAAGGTTACAATTCCATCCCTTTCTATTTTTTTCATACAGGGCATAATGTAAGCCATTCTTTTTGCTCCTTTTTCAGGATTTGCTTTGCACCAAGCTAAGATAGTTGGATAATCTTTTTCATCAATATTTGAAAATAGTATACCCTCATTAGTATCCTTATCATTTTTAGACTGGAGAGTAAGCATTAATTGAAAGAAGCCTGAGCTATTTAAAAGTGCTTCTGCAAATTTAGTCCAGACCTTTTCAAAATAGTGTTGGAATAGAAGACCAAAAACATTTCTTTCGTAGTGATCAAAAATATGATGCCGTGAATCTTCTGAGGCTTCTATTAATTGCTCCAATATCTGAACAGCAAATTCTTCTTCGTTCTTCTCCTTCAAGATAAGTCCAACCACTTCGGACCACTTATAACTGTCGTGAGAAAACTCAGATTCAATCAGAGCGATATTTACAGAAGTGAGCCATTTTTTAACCTCTTCTTTATATTCTGGAATGATGTCTTTACCAAAATCTGTATGCATGTAAAGAATATTCAATCCAACTACGTATCCATTTTTATCAATCTCACCTAATCTATTTCCCAGCCATAGTATCGTTTCTATTCCCAAATGTTTTAATTGCATTCCATATTGGAACCGATTGAATTCTTTTACCTCCAATGAACCAGACTTAGATAATTGGAGTATTTTTTTTAGGGAGTTCTTATCAGGAGTTCCCAGCCCCGTCAAATACAGAGCTTCATTGTTGAGTGTTTCTGATATTGTGAGATCAATTATACTTTCTTTGTTTTCTCTTGATAGAGTTGTGTACAAACCTCCAAGAAACTCAATGCTTCTATTGTTTTCAGGTAAATCCTTATAATACTGAATCCCTTTTTCTAAATATTCAATTGCAGTCTTAGCTTCTAATCTATCTCCAATTTCTTTCCCAAACTGAAAACCTAATCTTGGACGGTCAATTAATAATTGATCAAAATAATCAGTAGGATTTTCACCTTGTTCTAAAAAATAATCTGAAAATCTTTTCAGATTAGTAATCGCTAGATCTTCATAGGTATTCTTCCCTCCCTTGTTAATTTTTTTATGTTCGTAAGGAGGTTTAACTACTCTTAAGTCAATAAGTCGAGCAACGTCATTTGTTGGCTCAAGTCTTTTGATAATTTTTTCAACTTCTATAATATCATCACCTTCAACAAGCTTATATGAGATTAACCTTTTAAGATGTTGAATGCCGTTAATCCACACAAAATCAGTTTTCATAGCTTCGGCTCTTGAAACTATTTTCTCTAAATCTTCCCATCTTTTCAATCTTACCAAAGATCTGATTTTTGTTTCTACTTCATTAAGAGCTTCTTTTTGTAATTCAGAATTATCATCAAATATTTTAGCCCATAATGTTATTAAGATTTCCCAGTAATTACTTATTTCATCAGATGTTTCTGGTCGGTAGTCTTTTAAAACTTTTGTACCCTGTTTATTTGCGGATCCTGCGCGACTAAAATGATCATACTCAAGTCCTGTCCCTATAGCCCTAAGTATTAATTTATGATAATCCTCTTGCTCTAAAAGTTTTACTAATAAACTACTTCTTTTTTCTAAATTCGCTTCGGTACCGGGTAAATAAAGGTGGAAAAGTTGAAGAAATTGACCGGTAGCGTTATTTCCGTAACTTTCATTTTCTGCTAGTGCTAGTTTAGCTAAAATTGTAGCAGATTTATTAAATGTTTCCTCTCTAAAAACTAATTTCTCAAGAGCCCATACTATATTTCTTCTACCTTCTCCAAATTCGTTCTTAAGTTCTTCAATTGTAAACGTTGAGAGTGTTTTATCTAATCCTTTCACACAAGCATTGGGGTTCACTTCTACAACTGAGCGGAAGAGGCGTGAACCCAGCTCTGTATTTAAAACTTCCGCTTTAACAAAAGGGCGGTTGACTCCCCAATATTTCTCAATTAGTACTCTAGATCGTTCGATCTGATCTAAACTTTTTAGACGTTCGCAAAACTCAACAATTAAATTTGATTCTTCCAGACTGGTTATAAGATCATCTACACGAGTGGGCGGAAATCTTTTAAGCCAATCAGCAGCAAGATTGACTGCTAATATCTCAGGTCTAATAGAGTAATTTAATCCACGTCTATCAATGATTTTTCTTTTTTCTTTAAATTCATTTTTAGCAATATCATGAAATCGATCAATAGTAATGTCAGTATTTAAAACGTCATTAATTACCGTTTCAGTTTTTTTATGAAAACTTTCTTTATCAATTTCATCTATTTCTTCATACTCATCATCTATGAATGGGAAACGCCTAAAAATGGATATTCCTTTTGCAACTGCTAAAAGATCGGAATTTTGAAAATCATCAATTACCTCATTTCCAGAAAGTAGTTTTTTTACAATCCCATTTTTGAATTCTTTCTCTTCTAATTCTAATGAGACTACTTTTATGTCTTTTTCTTGTATGTGATTTAGAATCGCGTTTGCAAAAAAAGGATACCCTTCACAAATAGACAAAATTTCTTCGAATTCAGATTTGTCAAACCTATCCTTTATTGGTGCCAAAATAGCGCTACATGTATCTTCTTGTGTAGACTGATCTATAAATATGACATCATTGCTATTATTTTCTAGGTCATTATCTATGGTAATTAGGTTTATATAATCACAGAATTTCCTAACGTGAGAAGTAAAAGAATTATGAGAGTCTAGCGGGCAGTTGTCTATAACTAAAATCCCTGCATATGATTTATGATTCATTAAAAAAGAATAGACTTCTTCTTCATTAGAATTGTTAAAATCTAAGTAGCAAAATGCACTATTGAATATGTTTTTATCCTCTTTATTGCTGTCTCTAAAACACTCTCCGACGAATCTCGTTTTTCCAATACCAGAGTAACCCACAATTCGTGCACATTTGTTTTCTTTTAATAAAGAAAACAACTCATTTCTTATTTCAATTAATTGATCTGCCCAATAAAAGTCTACATTAAAAATTGTGTCATCATATCTCTCTAGAAAGTGGTCCCAAGGTAAAAATGATCTAATGTTTAACCTTCCACGAAACCTATCTATTATTTTTACTGCAGATATGTGTTCATTTGCCCATTTTGCGATATAATTAGAATCATATACTCTTATTTGACTTTCATCTATATCGATTTCATGATTCTCTACCTTTGATTTTATTGCGTTTATCCGCGCATTGACTTCTTCTTCTATTTTTTTCTCTCTATTCTCAATACCTATTTTAGCTCCAAGATTATATCCCATAAAAAGGATATAACAACCACCTCCCTGAATAACCTCTCTTACTTGTGATTTTAATTCATTAGAAGTAGTAACTATTTCATTTGCACATTCAACTGTAGTAAGAGAAGAGGCCTTAGATTGAAAAAAACATTTATTATTAGGTAAGTATTCAGTCGTATTACCATTAAATATAATTCTACCATCCTCACCGCCATCTGCAACTGTAATTTTTACAGTTGGTACATAATGGTCTTTAACCTCTAAATTATTCTTAAAGACCTCAGATTTTAGTAAATGGTTTAGTAGCTCGACAAGTTGTGTTGAACTTAGTTGATCAATATCATTAGGGCTAACTTGATTGAGCTTATGTATATTCTCCATAGAGATTCTATTTAAATAGCTGATTCTTCTGAATGTATTATTCAAATTTGGGAAAAGCTATTTTTATAGAAAAAGACTCAAACAGAAATATTTAGTTTTGAGTAAGAACTGATCTAGGGGAATAAAAGAACCTTGTTTATTAAGACACAAAACCAGAATTAATTTGGGATCCTATTTCAACTCCACAATGGTGCATCCAGACCCGCCACGTTCAATAGGTGCCGTTTCCACACTTTTCACATCTTTACGCGTATTGAGATAAGACTGGATTTGGCTGCGTAAAATCCCGTCGCCCTTCCCGTGGATGATTTCCACATGATTCATATTCCGGTATACCGCCCGGTCGATATATTGAGTCACTTCGTGTAAGGCATCCTCTGTTCGCATTCCCCGCACTTCGATAGATGGCTTCACCATTTCGGTAGTCAGGCTGTTATCGCCTACCATGATGGAAGAACGGGCTTTGGATTTCTTCTTTTTCTGTTTTTCTACCTTTACCAGGTTTTTGTATTTGGTTTTAAGGCGGAGTCCACCTGCCTGAACCACCGCGTTGTTACCATTAATCTCCACCAATTCTCCCGTCGTATTTCCATCTTTGAACCGAACATGGTCACCTTTTTGGGGCGGATCGTCGGTTACCTGTTCGCGCTCTTCTTTCCGGTCTTCTATTTCTTCCAGAGAACGATTTATATCCTCTTTCTCCTGATCTACTTCTTTGCGGATTTCCTTGATCTCATCCTTATCGGCCTTGTTTTGCTCGACGATCTTCTGAACTGCCTGCTCCACACGTTGGTTGGCAGAATCCATAATCGACTTGGCTTCTTTCAGGGCCTTCTCACGGATTTTCTCTTTGTCTTTCTCGATAGCCTGAATCTTGTTCTCATACTTTTTGCGCTCCGATTCCGCTTTATCCTGCAACCTGGAGTACTTCTCTTTTAAGTCGGCAGCCTGCTGAGATTTGGTTTCCAGCTCGGTAATCAGAGATTCCATCTTGTCTTTGGCTTCACCCAGAAGCACGCGCGATCGCTCCAGCACTTTCTTATCCAGGTTCATCCGCTCCGCAATTTCAAAAGCATAACTGCTGCCGGGAATTCCTTTCTTGAATTTATAGGTGGGGGAAAGGGTAGCCTGATCAAATTCCATAGAGCCATTCACGGCTTTGGGATGTTCGTGAGCAAATACCTTCAGCGAGCCGTGATGCGTCGTTACAATGATTTTGCCATTTCGATCCAGCAGCTTCTCAATAAACGACTGAAATAAGGCTCCGCCTTCTTCAGGGTCGGTTCCGGCAGCTGCTTCATCAATAAGTACCAGGCTTCCGGGCTCAAATTCTTCTAAGGTTTCCCGCATCCATTTTAAGCGGGATGAGAAGGTGCTCAGATCATTCTCTATGGATTGATCATCACCGAGATCCACAAAAAGCCCGGAGAAAATGGGAATTTCGGATGTGGGATCGGCAGGTACGCCATAACCGGATTGTATCATCAGCGCCAGCAGCCCTACGGTTTTCATGGCTACGGATTTTCCCCCGGCATTAGGACCGGTAATCATCAGGCACTGCTCGTCTTCCTCAAGGCGCAGAAAAAGCGGGATGATGGTTTCCTTTTCTTCTTTCTTTTTTGCGCTCAGATTCTTGAGCCGGAGAATAGGATTGTAAGCCTCCTTAACGCTCAAATACTGATTTTTGGCTATGATGGGAATTTCCCCGTCCAGCTTTTGAGTGAGTTTGGCTTTGGCAAAAACCACATCAATTTCGGCCAGGAAAGAAAGATTCTGGTCAATGTATTCTGAGTTATTATTCACGTGGCGTGTCAGCTCTTTCAGGATGCGCTCAATTTCACGCTGTTCTTCAGCCTCAAACTGCCGGATTTCATTATTCAGGTTCAGTGCTTCTACCGGTTCAATGTAAACCGTTTGACCGCTGGCCGAAACATCATGCACAAAGCCCTGGATCTTTCGCTTAAATTCAGCCTGAATTGGAATTACCATTCGCCCGTTACGGATTGTAGGCCCTTCATCCGATGCCATGCCATCCTTGCTGGCATCTTTCATCGATCGGTTTATGGTGGTCCGTAAATCTGACTTCCGTTTGTTTAATTTCTTTCGAATGGCTCGTAATTCCGGGCTGGCATTGTCACGCAGTTCTCCGTGTTCAGAAATTTTTTCTTTGATGCTCTTTTCAAGTTCCTTCATCGGAATGAGCCCTTCCGAAAGCTTCGACATCCGGGGCAGTTGATCAGACCGCGACTTAAAAAAACTTTTTACCTGTCGCGACATAGCCGAGATTTTCAGAATATCCACAAATGCAGGGAGGGGGATAATACTTCCCTCAGCCTTTGCGGCACCGAGGTAATCCCGGACTTCGGGAAATTCCCCCAAAGGGAAGGGGTCGGCTGAGGCAATCACTTCCAACATCTCTTTGGTTTGTTCGGTCAGCAATTCCACCCGCTGTGGGTTGGATGTGGGAGAAAGAGCCTCCATCAGCTCCTCCGAACGCACCGATTGGGTTAGTTCAAGGGTCGCATACCGGATTTGGTCGAAACCGAGCTTTTCTAAAAGAGTGTCAGGGTAAAGTTTCATTCAGGAGTTTAGTTGCCTTTAATTAGCCCAACAAAGATAAGGGGAATATGGTTGTATATCGAAGTTGAATTGGGGAAGAGAATTAGAGGTGAGAGAGGTTTGTGTAACTAATGAGAGAGATAAGACATGGAGTTGGAAGCCGGAGCTTCCCATGTTCGTCCCCAAGCAGGGGCTTGGGGACGAGAGAAGCAGGGGGCTTGGGGACGAGAGAAGGGTAGATAAATACAGTAAGGTGAATTTACATGGAGTATTTGATACCGCCGAGAACCCAGCGTCCGGGCATGGGAGCTCCCAGAATCTCCTGGTACTGTGTATCTGTGAGGTTCAGCACTTCCATATAGACCTTAAAACGATCGCCGAACAAGGTGTATCCCACATTCAGATTCGTGATAAAATATTGATCCGGTACTTCCGCATTAATCAGTTCTGCCGACTCTTCGGAGCGCACGTTAAAGGACGACTGGGAGTTTACGGAAAACGATCCGGCCTGAAGACTGAGATCCAGGCTTGCCTGATGCTCGGGGTGATTGGCAATATATCTTGATACGGTATTTTGATCACTGGTGGTATTGATGTAGGTATAGCCAAGCTGCGAGCGAAGGGTGCTATTGGATGCAAACTTTTGAGTGAATGCTGAAAGCAGTTCTACTCCGGTTACATCACTTTCAGAGATGTTGGATGCATAGAAGTATTCGGCATCTGCCATCAGGTTATCGGCATTGTCTATCTGATTTGAGTTAGTCAGGCTGTAATCAATCAGGTTAGAGGAACTGCGGTAAAAGAAAGTGGGAGAAAACCGAAGCTGGGCAACCGGAGTCCAGTCAAAGCCAACATCAAAAGAGGTGGATTCTTCAGGGAGTAAATCCGGGTTTCCTACATTTCTTCCGGGAGTCAGGTTTGGAATTTGGTGAGAAATATATCGCTCGGTGAAATCACCTTCCCGGATGGCCCGTCCTACAGACGAACGCAGTACAATAGAGCCCAGATCAAATGAAGCACTAACCTGAGGAAGAAAGCTCAAATCACTGATAGGGTTGAACTGTAACCGCAGGCTGGAGGTCATGCTGAGGCCGAAATCAAAGTTCATGGTGTGGATGCCATACACTCCCCACGATGTATTTCCGTGGTTACCTCTGTCGGTACTCTCGATTTCTTTATTCAGCACTTGAGCACCGGCCATAAACCGCATGTACCTCAGAGAAGAAGAAAGAGTATTCAGCTGATCGGTATTTAATTCGTATTGGTGAGATCCGTTTACATAAAAAGCCCCGGTCTGATGTACGTTGGCCGGTGACAATGCGGAATTAAAGTCGAATACATCCTCAACATCGCGATAGGAAGCTGTAAGCTCGGAACGATGAGCACCATTTTCATAAGTCAGTTCGGTAAGGGCCCATCGGCTTTCAATTTGCTCTTCCGATTCGTCGTAAATACTGCGGGTATAAAAATAACGAGCATTGAATTCGCGATTCTCCACACCTCCTCGGGTGTACCAGGTCCATTTGTCATTCAGCTTCACCGACATAGCCGACGAAAGGTTGGTGATGTCAAAATAAGAATTAAAAGTTTCGGCAGTGGATACGCCCTCATCAAAGCCGGGATTACGGAAAGACTCTCCGTCCGATTGTGCTGTTCGGAAGGAAGTGTTGAACCGCCAGTTCTTCCTGGCAACGCCAACGCTTGCATCCAGGATTTGCAGGTTGTGTTCACCGGCTGCCACATCCACGTTCGTGCGGGTTTGCAGGCTCTCCGGGGCTTCCGAATCTTTCATTAAGTAGGCTTTGGTCTTAATATGAACCACTCCGCCAACGGCATCGGCACCGAAAGAGGTGCTGGCCGGTCCGCGAATCAGTTCAATTTGCCCAATCTCGGATAAAGCTACCGGAATATTGGTGTTGAAATGAGCGGTCAAGGGGTCGTTAAGGGGCACGTTGTCAAGCATAAAAAGCACTTGGGAAAAGGTACTTCCTCTCACGCCCACATCGGTTTGTACTCCAAAACCGGCACGTGCATTAATATTGATACCGGGGAGACTGCGTAAAAGATCATCTACCGACTGCACCGGCATATTCTGAATATCAGTCTGTGTGATGACGGCAACACTTTTCCCACTTTCGGATATAGTGGTAGTGATGCGTGAGGCTGTTACATCAATGGAGTCAAGTTCAGCAGTTAGCTGCCCAAAAGCAGGAAAGGTTATAATAAATGAAAGAACAATAGAGGTTAAGATTCTCATAGGTCTATTTAATTGAATAGTATTTTGGGGTCCTCAGGAAAACGATCAAAGATAATAAAGGAGCATCTGTAAAGACGAATCAGAAAGACATTTAATTTATTTTTCGTGAGATTGAAGCAATGAAACCAATGGTTTACTTACTCCATGATTGCCCCTACATTAATGGAAACAAAAGACTAAGACTATGAAGTTACCGCTATATCAGGTTGATGCCTTCACGAACAAACTTTTTAATGGAAATCCGGCAGCGATTGTGCCGTTAACGGAGTGGCTTTCAGACGAGCTAATGCAGCAGATTGCCGCGGAAAATAACCTTTCAGAAACCGCCTTTTTTGTTGAAGAGGGTGATGGGTATCGCCTTAGGTGGTTCACTCCGGCTGTTGAGGTCGATTTATGCGGACATGCCACACTGGCGACGGCTCATATTTTGTTTGAAGAGCTGGGGTATGATAAAGACGAAATCATATTCAAAACGCGAAGTGGACTGCTGACTGTAAAGAAAGAGAACGGCCAGCTGTCGATGAACTTTCCTGCCGTGGAACCGGAACAAGCCGAAGGCCCGGCTATCCTGTTTCAGGCGCTTGGTATTGAGCGGACTTCAAACGTTTATAAGTCGGATGACTATATGATTGTGCTGGATTCTGAAGAAGAAGTAGCCAATCTTCAGCCCGATTTTCGCATGCTTAACGAAGTTGATGCCCGGGGGATTATCGTGACGGCTCCCGGAGACAAGGTCGATTTCGTTTCCCGGTTTTTTGCCCCCCAGTCTGGCATTGATGAAGACCCCGTAACCGGTTCAGCTCATACCAAAACAACACCGTACTGGAGTCGCGAACTGGGGAAAACGGAGATGAAAGCCCGCCAGATTTCAGAAAGAGGAGGTGACCTGACTTGTCGGCTCAAAGGTGACCGGGTTGATATTTTGGGGCAGGCGGTAACCTATCTGAAAGGGGAGATTTTCCTTGGTTGAGATTTTGATTCTATTGGCATTGGGACTGGCTGCGGGAGTGCTGGCCGGACTTTTAGGTATTGGAGGGGGAATCATTTTCACCCCGGTGCTTTTCTTTTTATTTGAAGCTGAAGGGGTAGAGAACCCGGTACTTTGGACGGTGGCATCCGGCTTGTTCTGCACGTTTGTGGCTGCTTCCGGAAGCACCATTCGGCAATATGTTCAGAAGCATGTTTTTTGGCTGGAGGGAATCAAACTGGGAGCGTTGGGAGCCGTGGGTGTGTACATCGGGAAACTGCTGATCACTTCACCATATTACAGTCGCACCGAATTCGTGATATTTTTCAGCTGTATGCTGATTTATGTGGCTTTTATGATGTTCCGCCGTGGCAGCGATAAAGAGAATGAGTACGACCGGGAGTACACCCGTATGGGACTTAAGGAAACATCGATTACCGGCGGGTTAGGTGGATTTGTAGCTGCTTTAGCCGGAGTTGGCGGCGGCGGGATTATGGTTCCCATCATGAACCTGTTTTACAAACAACCCTTTCGCAAAGCGGTAAGCGTTTCTCATTTGGCGATGATTATTATGGTGACCTCCGGTTGGTTGCAGCTGGCTTTTGAGCCCGGAGCCATTTCAGGGATAACGGAATTCTCTGTGGGTTATGTGGATTTCGGGGCGGCATTACCTCTTTCTCTTGGAGGATTAGCCGGTGGATTTGGTGGCGCTTTCCTGAATCACAAAATAAACCGTACATACCTGCAATGGGGATTTGCAGTACTTGCCGTGGCCATGGCCGGCCGGTTGATTTGGGGAGTTCTGTAGCTATATTCGGAATCATAAAAGATGATATAAATGAAAATAGGCTACATCACAAAGCAGCATCCTTCAAACCGAAAAGCATATTCCGGTACGCATTATTATATGTTCAAGGCGCTGGAGCAAAGCTTTGAAGAGGTAGTTCCATTCAGCCCTGTTGATTCCAACTATAAAATCATTCCGAAGGCAAAAGGCCGATTGCTTCGATTACTGACGGGTAAGGTGTACAAATACCAGTATGATATCGGGCTGGCCAAACGAATGGCTTCCATCATTGATCAAAAAATTGAGGACCATCAGCCCGATGCGCTGTTGGCCTCATTGATGAATCCGGAGATGGCGTATGTGAAATCGGATGTGCCTTTTTATCTGACCTCAGATGCTACTTCCGTTCTACTGAATGAAGTGTATGGCAGTCATTCCAACCTTCATCCGTTGAGCGTTAGAGAAGCCATGCATCTCGAAAAAAAGGCGTTTGAGAAAGCCACTAAACTTATTCTTCCCCTCCAATGGCTGGCCGATTCTGCGATGAAAGACTACGGGGTTCCATCATCCAAAATAGAAGTGATTCCCTACGGAGCTAATCTGGATACTGAAATTTCAGAAGATGAAGTGGGGCAACTACTTCAACACCGCCGGGAATCACCAATAATAAAGCTGCTCTTTGTAGGTATTCGCTGGGAAGAAAAGGGAGGCCCTTTTGCAGTGAAAGTGTTGCGCTCACTGTTAGAGAAAGGAATGAACGCCGAATTAAACATTGTAGGCAGTGAACCTGACATCCCCAACCAACCGGAAGGGATAAATGTGATCGGGTTCGTAGATAAGGAGACAGAAGAGGGCAGAATGCGTTTGGATCAGCTCTATAAAGACGCCACATTTTTTATTATGCCCACCCAGGCTGAGTGTGTGGGGATGTCGTTTATAGAAGCCGCCTCGTACGCATTACCGGCCATTGGTTCTGAAACCGGCGGCGTTCCCGAAGCCGTTATCGATGGTGAAACAGGATTTATATACAGATCTTCACACACCTCGGAAGAAGTGGCAGATTGGATCATAGCTGTCCGAAAAGATCGGCAGAGATACAGTAACTTATCTCAGCAAGCTTATGCCCGATATAAAAATCAGATGAATTGGGGGAATTGGAGTAGAAAAGTGAAAGATGTAATCACACTTCTCCACTAATCCTCCGAAGACTCCGCCATACGGGTAGCCTGCCAGACAACTGCCTTCCATAGACCATTTCTTTTCTCAAAGAATCCGCTGTTGAGGTAGTAACTTGTGTCCACACCCGATTCTGAAGGGCTTTCGGCTATTAATCGGAAAGTGAGGGCTGCCGTATTACCGAAAATTTTCACCTGAAGGTTGTCAAAAGAATAAGCAGGGCCCGCTGATTCTGCAGTATCCGATTCTGAATCCATCATCCCATCCATAATCACATCTTTCCCGTGGCGGGTGCCTGCCGAGCCGGTATATATCAGGTCTTCGGCCCAAAGCCGGTTGTGCATGTCGGGGTCATCTACATTTGTCAGGAACTCATCCAATAGCTCAGTCAAATCTGCTTTTTCCTGCTGGGGATTGATCCGTGAGCAACTGCTCAAAAAAACGATTAATATAAGTGCAAATAAGCCCGATAAACTGATATGTAGTTGTTTCATTATTAGATCATTTTGTTGGTAACTGGATGCCATTATAGTGTTTCAGAGTGAGACATGCAGTTGCAGTCTGTGTAATCCAAAAAACTGCGATTAAAAAAAGAAGCCCCGATCAAGAGGCTTCTTCTATTGTTAGCAATCTATAGCTTGAATGAAGCTATATTCCAGTAAAATTCAGTGGTTCACGGAGATACCATTCCCATGGCATCGGGGGCGAACCGGTTCAATGGCAACTCCTTAGTCCATGATTTTGCGGAGGAAAGCCGGCTGGTCGGTATCATCCTTGCGGATGCGTTCCGTGCGGCTTTGGAATGGCGCGATGTTATCCTGCGCTTCATTCTTTTGTTCCTCTTCTTCAGGGACTTCAATACTGTCTTCCTGCTTGCGCACGTTTAAATCGCGGCGCAGGTAAGACGGAGTGTCTAATTTTTTAAGGTTGTTTTCACCCTTGTAGTAATCACCGGTACCACGCTGAAAGCGCTTAGGTACATCGGGTTTCTTACTGTTGGTCTGCATGTTAGCCTGTGCATTTTCAGCCGCTTTATTCAGCGAGCCTTTATCATTGCTGGCTACTTTAGCTGTGGTTCGGTCTTCAGCGAGATCAAAACCGGTGGCAATAACCGTCACTCGGATATCATCACCGAAGTTCTCATCAAGTAC
Source organism: Gracilimonas sediminicola (assembly GCF_024320785.1). NCBI lineage: Bacteria > Pseudomonadati > Balneolota > Balneolia > Balneolales > Balneolaceae > Gracilimonas > Gracilimonas sediminicola. Next base: position 647,944 of record NZ_JANDBC010000002.1, on the reverse strand, counting down.
CGTACCCAGAATGATTTCGGCATTTTCACCGGCTTCATCGTGTATGATGTTGGTAGCAGTCGTAGTTTCGCGCATTCCAAGGTTGGAGCCGGCCGAAATATTCACCAACACGTTGCGGGCTCCGCGAATGCTTACCCCATCTAATAACGGAGAGTTAATCGCAGCACGGGCGGCTTTCTCGGCACGGTCGGCACCTTCTGCAGTAGCCGATCCCATGATGGCAGCTCCACCGTCGCTCATAGTTGTGCGAACGTCAGCAAAGTCAAGGTTAATCAGACCCGGCATCAGGATAAGATCACTGATACCCCGCGTTGCGTTGTAGAGCACTTCGTTCGCCATCGCAAAGGCATCCATAAGGGAGGTGTTTTCGTCGGCGATATCGAGCAGTCGCTCATTTGGAATCACTATTACCGTATCGCAATTTTTCTTTAGTTCGGTGATGCCTTCCAGGGCATATTTCTTCCGAACTTTGCCCTCACATTCAAAAGGGGTGGTTACAATACCCACGGTAAGAATGCCACGGCGCTTGGCGATTCCGGCAACCACGGGAGCTCCCCCGGTTCCGGTTCCACCACCCATACCGGCCGTTACAAATACCATGTCGGCATTTTCGATAGATTCTTCGATTTCATGGCGGTTTTCTTCCACCGCTTCACGTCCGATTTCGGGACGTGCCCCGGCTCCAAGTCCATTGGTAAGGGCTGAGCCTACCTGAACCTTGATATCTGCCATGCTGTTCTTCAGGGCCTGTGCGTCGGTGTTCAGAGCGATATACTCCACACTTTCAAGGCCCATGTTTATCATATTGTTTATGGCGTTACCGCCACCGCCGCCAACGCCGATCACTTTGATCTTGGCGTTTTCCTGGCTCTGTTCGTCAAAAAAGAAACGTGAATTGTTAGCCATTGTTAACTCCTATTTGAGTTGTTGTATTTTACTGGATTGTTATTGTTGTAGATGATTGCTGCAGGAAACGAGTCGTCATTGCGAGAAATGAGCTTTGCGAATGCCGAAGCAATCTCCTTGACCCACTTGGGGATTTTTTAAAGGGAGATTGCGTCGTCGAAAGACTTTGGATATCAACCGTAAACATGGTTGGCTCCTCGCAATGACAATCTTTATTTACTTCTATTTCCATAGCGTTTTTGATTGCTGATTTTACTTCTAAAGCTTTTTGAAATCAGTCCGGGTAAACCTTCGAGGGTCCGATAGGTCCTCGAAGCGTTTACGGTGTTGAATTCGAAAGCGCAACGCTTCAAGGTCCGTAAGACGCTTAAAGGTTGCTTCGTTCGATATCTGATTTCTAAAATATTCATACTTCTAAAGCTCTTTGAACCAACTTTTCATGCGGTCGGTGATTTTCTGCATCACTTGTTCCACGTTGGTTCCTTTCGATGATGATGGCATCATCGTTTGATTGTTGGCAGTACCTGAACGAAGAGCGTGCATCACCAGGCCTACGCCGGTAGCGTAAATCGGGCTGTTTACTTCTTCTTTCAGTCCGCCTGTAATGCCTAATGGAATTCCCACTTTGGCATCCAGTCCTAATATTTCGTTTGCAAGGGGACATACATTCTTCACAAGCGACCCGCCGCCGGTAATAACGACGCCGGCACTCATGGAGTCGGCATATCCGCTGCGCTTAATTTCAATTCCCACGATTTCCAGGATCTCTTCCATCCGAGCCTGAACAATCTTGGCGAGAATACTCTTTGTGATTTCCTTTGGAGGACGTCCCGCAATGCCGGGTACCGTTATGACTTCATCCTCTTCGATCAGATCAGCATAACTTTCGCCGTGCTTCCGTTTCAGGGTTTCGGCCTGATCGTCAAGCACGCTGAGCCCGAGGCGAATGTCGTCGGTTACTTTTTGCCCGGCAATGGCAATTACGGCCGTATGGCGGATCGTGTTATCCTGGAAGATGGCCACGTCGGTAGTTCCACCTCCGATATCCACCAGCACCACACCGGCTTCTTTTTCCTCTTCGTCTAACACGGAGTAGGAGGAAGCCAGTGGTTCTAAAATGATGTCGGCAACCTGGTATCCGGCGCGTTCCACACAGCGATATATATTTTTGGCCGCAGATACCAGTCCGGTTATGATGTGAACTTCGGCTTCCATGCGCATGCCGCTCATTCCTACCGGATCACTGATTCCATCCTGCCCATCCACTACGAACTCCTGTGGAATTACGTGCAGAATCTGCTGGTCAGTCGGAAGCATGATGCGCTGGCAGTCTTCAAGAAGGCGCTCTACATCTTTAGCTGTAATTTCGTTGTCTTTGTTGTTGATGGTGATCACGCCTTTGCTGCGCATACTGCGGATATGATCGCCGGCAATACCCACATTCACCGAGTTTACCTGTATGCCGGAAGCCAGTTCTGCCTGGGCAATGGCATCTTTGATGGCATTTACGGTTTTATCGATGTTCACCACCACGCCACGGTTCAGGCCATCGCTTTGAGCTTTGCCCACCCCGAGGATGTGAATCCGTTCCTGTTCATCGATTGAAGCTACGATTGCGCAAATTTTGGTGGTCCCGATATCGAGACCTACCATAATGTTTTCATGTTCTTCCATGACGATCCGCTGTGTTTTTGTTGATTGCTAATTTTCTTTTCTGGGTTGATGGCGAAGCCAAGTCAGAGTAAAAGTCTGAGACAGAATCTTTTTTAAGTAATCCTTTATCCGGTTCCGTTAGCAGTGTATTCAAAAGACTTCCTGCCTGCTTTATCCGTTCCGCCCGTTCTGCTTGTTTCATTTGTCCACCTCGTTCCGTACGCTCTGCGTCGGAACGATTGGATGATTCTTCTTTCAGCATAGAATATCCCTGAACATCGGCGAACGATATGTGATTGAAATCAAATTTCACGGGTCACCACCTGATTTGTAAACCGGAGATCAACTTGTCGCATCGATTGAATTCCTTTCACCTTAATTACATCCGTATAAAAGGCTTTCCAGTTCTCCAGTTTGGTTTGAAAGTCATTTCGGCCAAACAGCAGCTTCACTCCATTTTCATGACTTAAAGCTACCACGCCGTCGGTTTCATCATATACCACCTCGCTGATGGTAGTCCATCCAAAGCCATCTATTTTGGCTCGCATCAAAAAGTCTCGTACCTGTACAAATTCTTCTGTTTTGATTGTATCACCAGATGTTGCGCTGTATCCATACAAAAGCGGAACATCCTGCGTTTTTCCATCCAGTATAGGCAAACGTACGCCTTCGGCATCCACATACAACCGGTCGGAACCATTCACCAAAAGGGCAATGGGCTGTCGTTCTGCTACAGTGAGCCGCAAATCACCGCTTGGTTCGATATAGGGTTTCACCGAGCGTACGTAATCCAATTTTTCTACCCGCTGAACAACTGCATCCAGGTTCAAACTGTCCGGCTTAATGCCCATTGGAATATCCGCGGCTTGCTTCACCTGCTCATAGTCGGTGTAGTACAAGCTGTTTACCTGCACATCCTGCACGGTCACATTCCTGTTCCAGTAGAGCGCAGCAAGCACAGCAATTCCCGTTACCATCAATACGGTGGTAATCCAGGGGAGCAGGCTTTTATTTGAACCTTGGTTGTTCAACTACTTGGCTTTTGGTTTGAATTTTCCTGATTTCAATGCTTCCACGAACTCTTCGCCAAAGCGGTAAATATCTCCGGCACCCATCGTGATGATGATGTCGCCGGGTTCTGCAATTTCTTTCAGAGTTTTGGTGACGTCCTCTTTATTCTCCACGTACATTACATTCTTGTGGCCATACTGTTCAGCGGTATCCGCAATCAATTTCCCGGTTACACCTTCAATAGGCTTTTCGCGGGAGGGATACACATCGGTCACAATCAGCATCTCCGCATCAAAGAACGAGAGCCCAAATTCCTTGTATAAATCCTGGGTACGTGAGTACAAGTGCGGCTGAAAAACAGCAACTACCCGGCGATCGGGCCAGCCTTTGTTTGCCGCCTGTAAGGTTGCATGAACTTCGGTGGGGTGGTGGGCATAATCATCAATTACCATACAGCCATTGTCATACTTCAGTTGGAAGCGACGGAATACACCTTCATATCGCTCCAATCCTTTTTTAATCAGCTTAAAATCAATATCGAGCTCTAAACCGGTTGCGATAGCAGCAAGGGCATTTTTCACATTATGCTCGCCGGGAGCTTTCAGTGTGACCACTCCAAGTTTTTCGTCTTCCCAGATCACAGAAAACGTACTGGTAAAAGCATCAGAACGGATATCGGTGGCACGAAGCTGAGCTTGGGGTGTTAGCCCATAAGTGATAACCCGTTTTTCAAGTTCGGGTAATATACTTCGGACATTTGGATCATCCAGGCAAACGATTATAGCTCCATAGAACGGTACTTTGTTGGCGTATTCAATGAACGCCTGCTTCACATCTTCGAGGTCGTCATAGATGTCGAGATGCTCGGCTTCAATATTTGTGATAATGGCCAGAGAAGGAGAGAGGCGGAGGAAGGTGCGGTCAAACTCATCAGCTTCTACAACAATTAAGTCTCCTTTACCTACCACAGCGTTGGTTTTGTCGAAACTGTGTACTTTGCCACCTACAATAATGGTCGGATCGTAATTTCCATCCTGGGTTACATGGCCCACCATAGTGGTGGTTGTAGTTTTGCCATGGGTGCCGGCTACGCCAATGCCGAATTTCATTTTCATCAGCTCGGCCAGCATTTCCGCCCGTTTGATGGTCGGGATACGCTCTTCAATAGCCGCTTTGGTTTCTACATTCTCATCGGCTTTAACGGCGCTGGTGTAAACAACTACGTCTGCCCCTTCAATGTATTCAGCCTTATGGCCTTTGTGAACCGTAGCGCCGAGTTCCTGCAGGCGCTTGGTGGTTTCGGTTACCGCACCGTCCGAGCCGGTTACTTTATATCCGCGCTGCAACAATATTTCGGCCATCCCGCTCATACCAATGCCACCTATACCCACCATGTGGATATGTTTTGTGCGGCCAAATACGGGTTGTGTTTCGATGCGTTTTTCCACTACTGCGTTCTTATAACTTCGATTTTGCGATTTCTAATATTTCCTTGGCAATCAGCTTGGCGGCATCGGGTTTTGCTAAATTCAATGCAGCCTGATTCATGCGTTTCAGGTTTTCCTGATCAAAGATTAATTGCTCCACCAGTTCTGTCATGGTCTCTTTCATAGCAGTATCCTCCAACAGTTTAGATGCACCTGCATCCACCATTGCTTTAGCGTTTTGTGTCTGGTGATCTCCTGCAACATTAGGAGAGGGGACCAATACACTTGGTTTTCCCGTTAGCATTAACTCCGAGCAGGAACTTGCACCCGCACGGCTTATTACCAAATCTGCAGCCGCGTATGCTTCCGCCATATTATCGAGGAAGGCCGTGAGCCGCAGGTTTTCTAATTCTTTTTCATTGACTTCGGTAGAGAGCTCGTCATAATATCGGGCTCCGCATTGCCAGATAACCTGTAATCCGGCACTGTTATGAAGCTGCTCGATATTGGCTTTCATCGCCTCGTTTATGGTTTTAGCTCCACCGCTTCCACCCATCACTAACAACACCGGCTTGCTCTCATCAAACCCAAAAGACTGTAATGCTTTTGATCTGTCAGCTCCGGTTAAAGTGGCACGGGTTGGGTTTCCGGTAATCTCCGTTTTATCCTCGGGTAGATATCGATCCGCCTCTTTAAAGGCCGTAAATATCTTAGTTGCGAACTTCGCCAGCAGCCGGTTAGTGACTCCAGGGAAGCTGTTCTGCTCCTGAATCACAATAGGAATACCTTTTTTGCCGGCTACCCATCCAACAGGACCGGCTACATATCCTCCACAGGAAACCACCACATGCGGTTTATAGCTCGACAATATTCTAAGGCTTTGTACAATACTGGTCATCAGTTTCACCGGAAATAGTAAATTCTTGAGGGTGAACCGACGGTGGAAACCACTGATCCATACATTTCTGATATCATAGCCTGCTTTGGGAACAGCCTGCCATTCCATATGGTCTCTGGTTCCAACAAACAGGATTTCCGTTTCAGCTTGCTCTTTCTTCAGAGCATCTGCAATAGCAATAGCCGGATATACGTGTCCGCCTGTTCCGCCGGCAGCTAATAAAATGCGTGGGTTCTTATCCATAGAACAAGGTCCTCCGGTCCCGGTTATGTTTCGAGATGTTGAGGAGGATGCCCACCATCAGGCCGGCAAAAAGCATGCTGGTTCCGCCATAGCTTACAAAAGGCATGGGGAGTCCCGTTACCGGAAGGATGCCACTGGCAACCCCGGCGTTTACAAATCCATAAAAAACAATAGTGAGCGTACAGGCCACGGCCAAAAGAGAACCCAGGTGGTCTTCCGCATTCCGGGCGATGAACACGATGCCCCGGAATAAAATCAGTGTGAAAATAAAAATGAGTGACATCGCACCGATCAGTCCATATTCCTCGGCGATAATCGCAAAAATAAAATCGTTGTATGGGGCAGGGAGAAAGTCGCGTTGTGAGCTTTTCCCAATACCAACGCCCATAAGTTCACCTTTGGCAATAGCGATATGAGCCTGTTGTGCCTGGTATCCACTGCCTTGGATGATGTGCTCGCTTGGAATCTCTTTAATCTGATTCAGGTACTGTTCAATTCTATCCTGACGGTTTGTGGATTGGCCAAGCAGTAAGGCTCCACCCAAAATCCCAATGGCAACCAGGGAGCCCAGTTGAATTACGCTTACTCTGCCTACAAACATAATGACCAGGCAAATCCCCATCAGGATGGCTGCACTACTGAAGTCTTCGATACCAATAAGCCCACAGGTCAGAATCACCCAAAACATGATGGGGAGGAAGGTCTTTTTGAAATCCTTGATGTATTCCTGCTTCTCACTTAGCAGCACACAAACGTGAATCATAAGGGCCACGGTGGCAACCATCGACGGCTGGAAAGAAAATCCGCCTACATTCAGCCAGCGCTTGGCTCCAAACTGTTCGGTTCCAAATGCAAGAACAGCCAGTAAAAGAAGCAAACTTATAACCATACCGACCCGGCTGAATTTGGCAATGGTGTGATAATTCATCTTTGAGGCAATCAGCATTACAAAGAATGCGATCCCAAGCTTCACCAGGTGGCCAACAATCAAAGTTCCGGCCGTGGTAGATTTGGTTTCCGCAAAAAATGCGATAGACGAATACACCGCCAGCATCCCGAACGTCATCAGGATCACAACCGACATCAACAGGTACCGATCGCTGCCTTGCTTGCGCGTATCGATATCTTCAGCAGAAGTGCCGATGATGTTGGAAATATTGCTATGTGGACTCGTGTATATCATGTTTTATTTAAAGTGACAAAGTGTTGGAGTGACAGAGTTACAAAGTGTGTACTTAAACACACTTTGTAACTCTGTCACTATGTTACTTTGCATCCATTCACAGTTTATTCACTTCTTCTTTAAAAATTTTGCCGCGATGTTCGTAGCTGTCAAACATATCAAAAGAGGCGCAGGCCGGACTTAAAAGCACGACTTCACCCCGTTTAGCTACTTTCTTTGCAGCCCTTACAGCACCGCCCATGGTTTCCACCCGAACAAAGTTGGGAGCTACTTTCCCAAGCTGTTTCTCAATCCGGTCTTTGGATTCGCCAATTGCAATGATGGTGTGAACTTTCTCGCGGATTTGAGCTTCCAGCTCGCTGTAATCATTCCCTTTGTCGCGGCCACCTAAAATCAGCGTAACCGGCACGTGAAAACTGTCTAAAGCAAACCAAACCGCATTTACATTGGTCGCTTTACTATCATTTATATACTTCACGCCATCAACTTCGCGGGCCAGTTCCAGGCGATGCTCCACACCGGTGAAGCTTTTCAGGCTCTCGCGTATCGCCTCATTCTTAATTTCAGCCGCACGAGCTGCCAATGCGGTGGCAAGTCCATTACTTAAATTGTGCTTGCCACGTAGTCCTATTTCTTCTACTGACATAAGGGATTCTTCTTTGTTGTTGAATTTGAAGATGATTTGATTGTCGCGAACAAAGGCTCCTTCAGGTACTTCCCGCTTGTTGGAGAACGCCCATAATTGTGGAGCCGATTGTTTTTGCTTTAGCTGTTCAACATGTTTTTGGATGATGGGGTCATCGTAATTGAAGATGAACCGGTCATCCCCCGTCTGATTTTCTGTAATTCTGAATTTTGCAGCAGCATATGCCTCAAGGCTGTGCTGGTAGCGGTTCAGATGATCAGGAGTGATGTTCAGAATCAAGCTCACAGCCGGTTTAAAATCTTTAATATGATCGAGCTGAAAGCTGCTCACTTCCAGCAGGAAATCACCTTTATTCCTGTCAATTTCATCTGAAAAGGCCACACCGATGTTTCCGGCGAGGGCGTGTTTCCGCTTGGCGGTCTTCCATACATGATCAAGCCAGTTAGCAACCGTCGTTTTTCCATTACTTCCGGTTACGGCAATGATGTTTTGATCAGTGAACCATCCGGCAACTTCAATTTCAGAAAACACTTCCTTGCCTTCATTCAGGTAATACTGAACAATAGGAGCTTCCGTTGGCACGCCCGGACTTACTACGGCAAAATCACCTTGTTTTGCTTTGTCTGTGTGTCCGTTTTCTTCAAAAGGAATTCCGGCTGACTCCAACTTCTTCTTCGCATCTTCCGAGATGGTTCCGTAATCAGACACAAAAATATCCGCTCCCTTTTTATGAAGGAGGAGAGCAGCGGCAATACCACTACGGGCAGCGCCAATCACAACGATATGTTGGTCTTTCACTTCTCTCATCGGATTTTGAGCGTTAACAGGCTTAGAATTCCCAATAAAACAGTGATGATCCAGAATCGGACTACGATTTTCTGTTCAGGCCACCCTTTCTTTTCATAATGATGGTGGATGGGCGTCATAAGAAAAACACGCCGGCCTTCACCATACTTTCTTTTGGTGTATTTGAACCAGGTTGTTTGAACAATCACCGAAAGCGTTTCAATAAAAAAGATTCCACAAATGAAGGGGAGCAGAAGTTCTTTGTGCAGCATCAAAGCCACGGCTCCAAAGGCTCCGCCTAATGCGAGTGAACCGGTATCTCCCATAAAAACCGAGGCCGGATTCGTGTTATACCACAGAAAACCGATACAGGCTCCAATCAGTGAAGCCGCAAAAATGGTGAGCTCACCGGCTCCCGGCAGGTACATAATGTCGAGGAATCCGGAGAAGTCAACCCGGCCGGACACGTAGGCAAAAATGGCGAATACAATCCCACAAATGGCGGATGTTCCGGCAGCAAGTCCGTCTAAACCATCCGTTAAGTTGGTTGCGTTGCTCACGGCTGTAATCACAAAAACAGCCACCCCGAGATAAATCATCCAGCCTAAAGTTTCACCGAAATAGGCGTAATCAATGTTTACATTCTTTAGAAAAGGAACCGTTGAAAGGGAATTAAAGGTCTCAAAATCAGGATGGAAGTACAGTACGGCACCCACAACCAGACCAACAATTACCTGACCGGCAATTTTAAACCATCCAGCGAGTCCGCTTTTATCCTTTTTCACCACTTTGATGTAATCATCAATAAAGCCAACGATTCCCAAGGCCAGGACTACGAATACAATCAGCCAGCTGTAGATGCTTTCCATCTTCATCCACAAAAGGGCAGGAATAACGATTGCCAGGATAATAATGACACCGCCCATGGTTGGCGTTTCGCCTTTGGCGAGGTGGCTGTCTAATCCAATGTCGTCCCGAATCACTTCCCGCAGCTGAAGTTTACTCAGCCAGTGAATGATTTTCTTACCAACAAACAGGCTGATCAGCAAGGAAGTAACGGCAGCCAGCGCTGTTCGGGTAGAAATGAAAGCGACGGCTCCGGTACCGGGAACGTCATAAGTAGCATCAAGCCAGGTAAAAAGTTCGTGCAGCATCAGTTTCCTCCCCCGGCTTTTTGTGTTAAAGATTCGCGGGCAATTTCCCGGTCGTCAAAGTGATGGCGCTTGCCATCTACTTCCTGATAATCCTCATGGCCTTTTCCGGCAATCAGGATAATTTCATTTCCGTTTGCATCTGCAATCGCTTGTTGAATCGCTTGTCTTCGATCGGTAATGCTTTTCACGTTATCAAGCACTTCAAATCCGTCCAGTATATCTGCGATAATTAAATCAGGATTTTCTGTGCGGGGATTGTCACTGGTTACAATAATTTTGTCAGCAAACTCAGCCGCTGCTTTGGCCATTTTCGGGCGTTTGCTTGAATCCCGATCTCCACCGGCGCCAAATATCACAGTCAGAGTTTGGTTAGCTTCTTTCACAGAAGAAAGGGTAGAACAAACGTTTTCAAGGGCATCCGGGGTGTGGGCATAATCCACTATAACGATGGGGAGGTTATCTCCTTCAACAGTAACCGGCTCCATACGTCCGGCGGCCCCTTTAGCATTACTTAATGCGGCTGCAATATCTTTGGCATCCAGGCCCAGTGCCCGGCAAATGAGAAATGCTTCACCTACATTATAGGCGTTAAAGGTTCCTATAAGCGGACTCTCAATTTTTTCCTCATTCACCACAATGGTAATTCCATCAGAAGAATTTTTCAGGATATGAGCCGATTCATTATCAAAGCTGAGTAATGATTTCCCGGCTTTGCAATCCTTCAGCATAAACTCTCCCTGCACATCATCAGCGTTTATGACAGCGGTTGAGGATTCGGGGAGATTGTCGAATAAAATCTTTTTGGCCTTTGCGTATTCATCCAGGTTTTCATGATAATCAAGATGATCCTGGCTGAGATTCGTGAAAGCAGCTACTTCAAAATCAATTCCGGCCACCCGGTCCTGATCTAAAGCATGAGATGAAACTTCCATAACCAGGTAATCAGAACCGGCTTCTACCATGGTCTTCATGTCATTGGCAAGTTCAATAGGGTCGGAAGTGGTAAGCTTGCTGTCGAGTACTTCTTCTAAAATTCGTTTACTTACCGTTCCAAGGAGCGAGGCTTTTTCACCACAGGCGCATAAAACCTGGTACACCAGGGTTGCGGTAGTGGTCTTGCCGTTTGTTCCGGTAATGCCAATCACTTTGAGTTGTTCTGCCGGGTTCCCCGCAAAAGCCTGGGCAATAGGTCCGGCCAGTTTCTGTGTGTTTTCAACTTCAATCACACATACATCAGCTTCAGTGTAGTAGGATTCCTCACAGATAATAACCTTGGCTCCACGGCCGATGGCATCTTCCAAAAACATATGCCCGTCAACCTGTGTGCCGCGAATGGCGATAAAGACTGTACCTTCCTTCACCTCACGGGAATCGATGGCGAACGTAGTTATCTCACCATCAAAATCTTTATTTGTGACGTGCAGCGGGTTACAAATTTCTATGAGTTTATCTATCGTCAATTATCGCTTTTCAGTTTGAGTGAGTAATTCCAGTGATTTCGCTTTACCGCGAATCGTTACGCTGTATCCTTTTCGAAGGAGTTCTCCCTTTTTGGGATACTGTGCAAATACGGTTCCTGAGCCAATGATCTCGGTTTCGAGTCCACGCTCGGTAAGCAGGTTGGTGGCCTGACGCATGTTCATGCCAATCAGGTTGGGAATCTCAGCATATCCGTCTTTCACTTTTGCACTGTCAGAAGCCGCATAAGTTTCCGAAAGCGTTAAAGAAATTTCTTGTCCAATGTTAATTTGAGTGCCTGCTTCAGGAGTTTGCTTCGTGATATAGCCGGCTTTACCATTTACTTCATAAGGAATGTTCAACCCGGTAAGTAATTCAATAGCTTGTTTCTTTTTAAGTCCTTTCAAAAACGGAACCTGCACAAAATTTGGATTCTGCTCTTCACCAACTTTCATATTCTGCTGAATGTTGTTATCCAGTCCCGCAATTCGCTTAGCCACATTTTGGAAAATAGGTGCAGCGGTAAATCCTCCATAACCACTTGTTCGGGGTTCATCCAAAAGAATCAGGCATACATACTGTGGATCTTCAACCGGGAAGAAGCCTACAAATGAGCCCCGATAGTTATTGGTGTACCGGCCATTAACCACTTTCTTGGCGGTTCCGGTTTTCCCGGCTATTCTCAGCCCGTTCACCTGGGCGAGGTCACCCGTTCCGGAATCAGCAACTACACTTTCAAAAATAGGATACAGTTTGTCTAAGGTAGATTTCTTAGCAATTCGGCGGATTTCTACCGGTTCGTGTTCAGAAACAACTTCCCCGTTTTTGTCCTCAATTCGCTCTACCAGGTAAGGCCGCATCATCTTTCCGTTGTTTGCAAAAGCCGCATAAGCCTGTGCGATTTGCAGCGGAGTGGTTTGGATTTCATATCCGTGCGACATCCAGGGCAGCGTTACCAAACTCCATTCGTAAGGTTTTGCAAGCCTTCCCTCCACTTCACCAATCAGGTCAATGTTGGTGCTGGAGCCAAAACCCATATTTCGGGCATACTGGTAAAAGACTTCCTTGTCCATCCGCATGGCAATTTCTGCCGTTGCTACGTTGGATGATTTCTGGATAACCTCTTTAAAGGTAAGGTCGCCCAGCGGATCATGATCTCTTAGTACAAGATCATGTATTACAACTTCACCGTCATCGGGCGTCTCAAAAACTTCATTAAAATCAACCACACCTTGTTCTACAGCAGCAATGGCTGTAACCAGTTTGAAGGTAGAACCGGGCTCGATCATGTCAGAAATAGCAAAGTTCCGGCGGTTTTCTTCATTGTTACTCCCGGGATAGTTGGGATCAAATGTTGGATAATTTGCCAGGGCTTTAATGGCTCCGGTTTTAGGATCCAGGATGATGCCCGTCCCGTAATTGGCAAGATGCTTATCTACGCCGGCCTTTAGTTCATCTTCGAGGATGGCCTGCAGGTAGGCATCAATGGTGGTATGTAATGAGTATCCGTTGCGGGGAAGTTTTTTGGGTGCCCCAACATATTCGAAAATCCGGTTAAAGGGATCGCGGCGTACCTGGCGGACACCATCTTCTCCTTTTAATTCCTCATTATAATAGGCCTCCAGTCCAATTCGTCCGTTGGTTTCATGATTCACAAACCCTAACGTATGAGCCGCAAGCGTACCGAAGGTATATTTACGCCGGTAGTTTTCTTCCAGTATAACGCCATCAATATCCAGAGCTTTGATCTGATCTTTGGCTAATACCGATAAGTTGGTTTCAAGAACGATGTAGCGGGAGCGGGCAGGTGCTGAATTTATTTTTGTTCTGTAAAAAGAGTCACTCTTTTTGGTTAAAGCGGATAGTTTGGTGATCAGCTGCTCAACCTGCTCTTTGGGTACGCCGGCTTTCCCGTTTACCGTTACTTTAGGGTCAAAAGCCAGTTTGTAGTCCACGGCATTGGTTGCCAGCAGGGTGCCATTGGCATCATAGATGTTGCCGCGCTGGGCAGGTATCGGGATCTGATCCACGGCTTGCTTGCTCCAGAGTTCGCGCAATTCTTCTCCTTCCACATAATTAATGCGAATGAGCTGGAAACCCAAGGCGCAGGGGATGAGGAGTATCAACCCAAGAACGATAAACATTCGGCTTAATATGGCAGTGCGTTCATCCATCACTACTAATCCTTTTTTATGATGATGACTTTATCTGCCGGACCGCCGTTTACGAAACCCTGTTCTTCGGCTTTTCGGTATATCTCGGCCGGACCGATCATTCGGTCGTAGCGAAGTTTGAGCTCATCGTACTGAGCCCGTGCCCGATTGTATTCCGCCTCCAGCGTCTGAACTTCATCTAACAGTCGCTGGGTTGAGAATACATGGGTAAGATAGAGCAAACCCAGTGCCCCGATGATGATACTTCCTACAATCACCTTCCAGGGTTTGACCTTGGGGAGGCCAATTTTGGAGTTCGCTTTTGCCGTATGCTTTGTCCGACGTTGTTTTGGGGAGGAAGATTTATTGTCGGGCAGAGATACTTTGCGAAGGTTGGGACGAATGTCATGCTTTTTAAGTGGGGATTGCACGATCATGAGTCGCCTCCTTCTATCTTCTCGGCTATCCGAAGTTTAGCGCTTCGGGAGGCCGGGTTTACGGAAACCTCTTCTTTTTTGGGGGTAATAACCTGCTTGTTTACAGGCTTTATGGGGGATATCGGGTTTCCATAAAAGTCTTTTTCCACTTTACCTTCGAAGTTGCCGGCTTTGAAAAAGCGTTTTACAATACGGTCTTCGAGAGAGTGGTACGAAATAGCTACAATACGTCCGCCGGGCTTCAGAACTTCCAGTGACTCTTCCATCACTCGCTTAAGCATATCGAGCTCGCGGTTTACCTCAATGCGGATACCTTGAAATACCCGCGCCAGTGATTTCACTTCAAAACGTTTGTTTACAACGGATGAAACCACGGATTGTAATTCACCGGTTGTTTCGATTGGGCGATTTTCAATAATGGCCCGGGCAATTTGCCGGCTCTGCTTTTCTTCTCCATAGTGGAAGATGACATCGCGCAGCTTTTCGTATTCATATTCATTAACCACCTGGTAAGCAGATACACCGGAAAGATTTCCCATTCTCATATCCAGCGGTCCGTCTTCCTGAAAGCTGAATCCCCGTTCTGCTTCTTTAATCTGGTGGGTTGAAACTCCTAAATCCAAAAGGATTCCGGCTACCTGTCCGTGGGTTTGGGGAGGTAGAAGGGTGGACAGGTAGCCAAAATTACCTTTTATGGGGGTAAAACGGGGGTCATCGCCAATATTGGATGAAGCAGCTTCAAGTGCCTCATCATCCTGGTCGATGCCGTATAGCCGTCCGTTTTCACCAAGGTGTTTTAAAATTTCTTTGGAATGGCCTCCGCCGCCAAGCGTACCATCTATATATAGGCCATCCTTGTCGGTGATAAGTCCTTCTACCGATTCATTAAGTAAAACCGGGATATGTTGGTGATATGTCGTCATCTCAAGCACCATCGGTTTCCGGTTCATCTCCCATCACTTGTTCAAAAATCTCTTCGAAGGCACCGTCGTCCATTGCTTCATCAACCTCGGCCAATTTCTCAGGATCCCATACCTCTATATACTCGCCCATTCCGAGGAATACGGCTTTCCCGTTAATTTCTGCATATTCAGTGAGGTCAGAGGGCAGGGCTATCCGGTTTTGCTTATCAAGGGACACATCTTCCGCGTAGCGCAGGAAGTTTCGTTTAGCCAGGCGGCCTTTTTTTGTGAAGTTATTTATGCGCGACAGTTTCTCTTCAACATTCGACCACTCGTCTTCGGGATATAAATAAAGACAAGGTTCCTGTCCGCGTACAATAGTGAAGCGTTCTTGTGCGGCGGGGCTTAAAGATTTGCGTAACTTGGCAGGGAAGGCTACGCGGCCTTTGGCATCTATACTATGCTCGTATTGTCCTTTAAAACTTGGCACGATATCCCTGCGTGTTTTAGATTGCTTAAATTAGATCAAAAGGAGAGCAGTCCCCACTATCTCCCACTTCACCCCACAATGTACCCTAAAGTACCACTTTGTGTCAAGAGCTTTCCCTCAGAAAGTTAAATCAATGCCGGTGTGGGTTTTTTGCCTATTGAAGCAACTTTTTTAAAAGCCAAACATATCTTGTATATATATGGGGTAAACACGCTCTATGCCGGATTGAAGATTATTCAGTGCGGAAAATGAGGGGTAATTTTTGGGTTGTGGGAGAGAGTGGTAGACTATTTAAGAGCGGCCTTTCAATCGAGTATATATAAAGGAATAAACAGCCGAGAAAACCTAATTCTTATAATACTCTATAGGTAAAAGATTAGCGATCAGGTGCGAAGCCCAAACTCCATCGAGTCGTAATGACTTTGGGTTTTTCAGTTTCCCGTCTTCAGTAACTATAAATACACCTACCTCTGTGAGGGGAGTAATCCGGGAGCGTTCTCTCTGATGAAAGTTGTTATTTCTATCTCCATATAAAACGTCAACGGGGTCTTCAAGGCGATACACTTTTACACCCTGCTCATTTGTGATGTTTTCCTCGGGGGTGGTTTTTATAAACTCATTAATGGTAAACGGATCAAAGCTGCCCAGGTACACTACCTCAAAATCATTGACTCGAAGGTTATCGTTATACAAACTAATCAGGAAATGCTCGAAGGAGCCTTTGTATGCTCGTTCGCGATTGGTATTCCAGCTATTGATGTCCGAATTTTTTTCCGGCGACATTTCTGTAAAACTGGAATAGTAGGTGTAAGCACTGGCATCTTCATTTTTATACAAGGTGAAATTCACCAGGTCAATTTCAATTTCATAGCCAAGAGCATCGTTTTTGACAATCAAAGGCTGGGAGGCAGTGGCCACCAGATTATCATTTTTATCTGTTTCAAAACTTATGCTCCACGGATTCTCAATGGATGTTTGCTGAGCCAGGGCATCATCACCGATAAAATACCTTCTGAACTTCCCGAAGTTATTCAGCCACTCTTTATTTGAGGTTGATACATTCACCTGGTCCAGATCAAATTGATTCGGCTCCATCTCAAAAACAAAAGTCAGCGGCGTTTTCTCCTCATCAAGATCAATCAATTTGGCATTGGTTTTAAATCCCAAAAAACTAACAACCAGGGTTTTTTCTCCACTCATTTTTGTGGTAAAGCTAAACTCTCCATTACGATCGGTGGCCGTGCCCACTTTGGTTTGTGAAATGTAAACATGAGCGGAAACCAGCGGCGAGCCATTCTCTTTATCTAAAACCCGTCCCTGTATTGTGATGGATTGTGAAGACTGCCCGATAACAGATACAAAGGGAAATGCCACAAATAACAGAACCGCGGGCAGGATAACACAGGCGATTATATTTTTCTTGAGAAAGCAGGGCATTTCAAAATGTTTATAAGAGTAAAAGGTAGAATGTACTTTAAGACATTGCCTAAAACAATAATCACCTATCAATACATCAGAACGTATGCTACGGTTCCAGCAGGTTATACTTTTCCATGATCTCCAATACCTCCGGTATAGGAAGAGCCTGTTGGGTGTGGCCGCGGTCTCCGGTTACCGTGGTAGCCATAAACAGGGAATTTAGGATGGCTTCTTCGGTTGCTTCTACAGCTGCAAGAAAAAGAGGGGTGTTGGCCGAGTTTTTAAGTTCCGTATAGGTTTGGGTTGAGCCGGAGGTTGCCCCTTCAATACGTACATCTTTATGGGTTGAAAAAGCAATCACGTAATCTCCACTGCCATTGGAGGCAAAGCCACCCACCCGGGATATTCCAAGGAATGCTCGCTTAGCCAGCCGCTCGAGGTTTCTGGAAAGGAGAGGGGCATCGGTAGCTACGATAATCATTACAGAACCGTCCACATCGTAAGGTACTTCGCTGGACAGGTAATGATTCTCCAGTTCTTCCCCAACCGGTGCACCGTCTATTGTTAACACACCTCCAAAATTTGACTGAACCAACACACCTACGGTATAGCCACCAAACTTTGCGGGTAGCTGACGGGATGAGCTTCCGATTCCTCCTTTAAATCCCAGTGCAGAAGTACCGGTTCCGGCTCCCACGCTTCCTTCTTCAACCAAACCTGATCGGGCATTTTCAATGGCCTCAAAAACATCCTCAATAGTCACATGCCGCCCTCGGATATCATTCAACCATCCATCATTGGTTTCTCCAACCACCGGGTTTACCGAGCGTACATTTTTATTGCCGGGCTGTCGCAGAACATAATCTGTTATGCCGTTTGCTACTGTATGAATACTCAGCGTATTAGTAAGCCCGATGGGAGTTTCAATCTCGCCCAGTTCCCGGATTTGTGTAAAGCCTAATGCTTTTCCGAAGCCATTACCAACATAGACAGCTGCCGGAACCCGGCTTTTGAACAGATCTCCATCATGGGGCAAAATCATGGTTACCCCGGTTCGGATATTATCTCCTTCCATAATTGTTTTATGCCCAACCTGTACACCTTCCACATCGGTTATGGCATTCAATGGACCCGGAGTTAAAATACCCGGTTTAATCCCAAGGTCGCGGGGGCGTTGACGATCCTGTGAGAAGCCGCTATTAAAAGTGAATAATAAAATGAACAATATATAAGGTATCGATCTCATCAGGATTTCAGCTGATTAATATTTTTCTATTTTAGAGGAATGTCGTTTCAAAATGACAGATTTGCAAAAAGGGGAAAGAGAAGATGAATAAAAGACGGGGTAGGTATCGGACAGAAACTGTAAGATTAAAATCATGGGATTATGATTGGAACGGGGTCTATTTTGTGACCATATGTACGCATAATCGATTGAACTATTTCGGAGACATTGTCCATAACGTAGAGACACATAATCTTGTGTCTCTACGTTCGAATCAAAACATTCTGCAATTAACAGAAATAGGTAAAATTTCCGAATCTTGTTGGCGGACAATACCAGAACATTTTCCATTCGTAAAATTGGGTGAATTTGTAATTATGCCCAATCATGTTCATGGAATCATTATCATTAATAAAGAAAATGATGGCCGAAATAACGTAGATACACAAAACCGAGCTTATCAGTCCCGGAGCCGTCAAAAATCACTGAACAAATTCGGACCTCAATCCAGGAACCTGCCTTCAATTATCCGGGGGTTCAAAATTGGAGTCACTAAAGGTGCCAGAAAAATTGATGCGGGTTTTAAATGGCAACCCAAATATTACGATCACATAATTAGAGATAGGAAATCATTTGAAACAATCTCAAACTATATAAAGCGGAATCCCGAAAATTGGAAGACTGACGAGTACTTCAGCTCATGATTACAAAATCCCCGCAATATCAATAATATCCCCTAATACACCGGCTGCGGTTACTTCTCGTCCGGCTCCAGGTCCCTGCACAATAATGGGAGAGGTGCTATATCGTTTGGTGTAAATCTGAATGAGGTTATCTGTTCCTTGCAATCCGCCAAGGGGAGAGTCGCCCTTTACCTCTTCAATGCCAACGCTGATGCCATCCGGTGTAAACGTGCCCACATATCTTAGCTTCCGGTTGTTGACCATAGCCTGTGCATTGCGACTTTTCCAATGGCCATCGTATTCGGGTAATTGTTGCAAAAAATCTTCTGTAGAAAGTGAAATCAGCTTTTCCGGAACAAGGGTATCCACCCGGATTTGATCCCGTTCAAATTTATAGCCACTGGTGCGTGCCAGAATCAGGAATTTACGTGCCACATCTTCGCCGGAAAGGTCATCTCTTGGGTCCGGCTCTGAATATCCGCCATCCTTAGCCTTTTTAACCGCTTCACTGAATGGAACACCATTCTGTAATTGGGTGAACAGGTAAGTCATGGTTCCTGAAGCTACTCCGGTGATTTTCGTGATTTCATCTCCACTGTTCAGTAAGGTTTTGAGGGTGCTGATTACAGGAAGTCCGGCACCTACCGCTGTTTCATACCGGTATTGTGCCCGGCCTGAATTGTTTGCATTGATCAACCCATCAAAATAATCCTGGCTAAATGAATTAGCTCGCTTGCTGGGCGTGGCGATATGTACGCCGTTGTCCAACAGGTATTGAAATTGTTGGGCAACGATTTCACTTCCGGTGGCATCGATAAAAATCAGGTTGCCGTCGCTCCTGTTTACCAGTTCGACGGGGATGCTGTTCCAGTCAGTAGGCTCGCCATCGGTCAGCCGGCTTTTACTGATTACCTGCTCCATATCCGGGTTCCATTGGGTGAATTTGCTGTTGCAAACGCCGATCACATTCAGCTCATAAAGTGAGTGATCCAGCTGCCGGATGAGTTTGGTTAGGGTGCCTCCCACAGCGCCTAAACCGGCAATGAAAAGGTTTATGTTCTTTCTTTGTACGGAAAGCTCTTGATGAGTGTCGGTAGTTGTTTTCTTAAGTGTTAGTGTCATGGTTTTACTTCAGTGAGTGAGTGATAAAATGAGTGTAATTGAGTGTTCAACTGATCAAATTCAATTAAAAAGGAATCGTGGCCATAGGGAGATTTCAACTCGGCAAGCCGGCTGTTGGGGATCAGTTTTGCCAGTTCTTGTTGTTCGCTGAGTGGATATAATTTGTCACTTTCAAATCCAACAATTAATACCGGTTGATGCACACCTCCAAGCACTTCTTCAAAACTCCCCCGGCCTCTGGATACATCGTGAGAGTCCATCGCCTTTGACAGGGTGATGTAAGAGTTTGCATCAAACCGGCCTGCCAGCTTTTCTCCCTGGTAATTGAGATATGATTCGACCTGGAAAATTCTCTTTTCAGGGTGAACTTCTCGTCCAAATTTTCGGGCATAGTTCTCCGGGGTTCGATAGGTGAGCATCGCCATGGCTCGGGCAGCGGTGAGTCCTTTGGTCGGTGGATTTTTGGGGTCATAGAAACCGTTATTCCAGCGCTCATCAGCATGAATAGCCATTCGCTGCGCCTGGCTAATACCGATGGCCCAGGGCGAGTGAGATTTTCCCATTGCAAACAAAGCGGCCGATTTAATCCGGTCATCCATGATCGCAAACTCGAGCGCCGTCATTCCTCCTAAAGATCCGCCAATCACTAATTCAATGCCCTGAATATCCCAGTGATCCAGCAAAAGCTGTTGGAAGGCGACGATATCCCGAATGGTGATGTCGGGAAAATCTGCCTGCCAGGGTTTTCCCGTTTCTGGGTTGATGGAAGCAGGGCCGGTAGAACCATAGCAGCTACCCGGTATATTGATGCACAGAATAAAGTGCTTTTCAGGATTGAGAATGCCCCCTTTGTCGAACAACCCGCTGAACCATTCATCGGCGGCGGCATGCCCGGTCAGGGCATGACAAATCAGGATAACATTATCTCTGCTTTTATTGAGAGTCCCCCAGCTTTTCCAGGCAATATCTACATGACTAAAACTATAGCCGGATTCAGTCGTCCAGCTTTTATTCAGGGTTGTGATTTTGATGTCTTTGTTCATATTTCTTCAGTTTCGCGCATCCCTCGGGGTTTGCATAAAGGACTTTCTAAGTTTAATTCTGTTGTTAAAAAAAGCAGGCCCGGATTTCCACCGAACCTGCAAAGGAGTACTAATCGTGGTTACACGGGTACTTTAATTTTTGCGAATGCTTTCTCGAAGTCCTCGATGATATCATCGATATGCTCGATGCCAACGGATACCCGGATCAGGTCACCTTTCACACCGCTCGACTTCTGCTCGGTTTCCGTGAGCTGCTGGTGAGTGGTTGAGGCAGGATGGATAACCAGGGTTTTGGCATCTCCCACATTGGCAAGGTGACTGGATAGCTGTACGTTTTCGATGAATTCTCTCGCGGCATCATATCCGCCTTTCACGCCAAAGGTGAATACCGAACCGAAGTGACCTTCTTTCAGATATTTTTTGGCACGCTCGTGATAATCATGCTCAGGCAGGCCAGTAAAGCTGATCCACTCAACGGCGTCATGATCTTTCAGCCAGTGGGCCAATTTCAGAGCATTTTCATTGTGCCTTTCAACCCGTAAAGACAGCGTTTCCAGCCCCTGCAACAGCAGAAAACTGTTAAATGGAGACTGAGCCGGACCGAAATCACGCAGCCCTTCAACCCGGGCACGAATGGCAAAAGCGATGTTGCCGAAAGGGCCGTCTTCACCGAATACTTCCCAGAAATTAAGTCCGTGATAGGAAGGAGAGGGTTCACTGAATGCGGGGAATTTTCCGTTGCCCCAGTTGAAATTACCACCATCTACAATCACCCCACCGATAGACGTTCCGTGTCCGCCAATCCACTTGGTAGCTGATGCGGTTACGACATTGGCTCCGTGTTTAAGAGGCTGAACAAGGGCACCGCCGGCGCCGAATGTATTATCTACCACAAGCGGGATGTTGTTTTCTTTGGCCAGGGCCGAAAGTCCTTCAAAGTCGGCCACGTTGCCGCGCGGATTTCCGATAGACTCCACATAAATGGCTTTGGTGTTTTCATCGATATGTTTAGCGTATGCTTCGATGGAATCTTCTTTCGCAAAGCGAACATCGATCCCCAACCGGGGCAGGGCTACTTTGAACTGGTTATAAGTTCCGCCATACAGGTATTGGGTTGAAACGATGTTATCGCCGGCCTGGGCCAGATTGGAAATAGCCAAAAACTGGGCAGCCTGTCCGGAGGCTGTTGCCAATGCAGCCACTCCGCCTTCGAGGGCAGCCACCCGGTTTTCAAAAACATCATTGGTCGGGTTCATAATCCGGGTATAGATATTGCCGAATTCACGGAGAGCAAATAGGTTGGCAGCGTGCTCGGTATTATCAAAATTGTACGAAGTGGTTTGATAAATCGGCACCGCTCTCGATCCTGTTGTGGGATCCGGTTCCTGACCTGCATGCAGCTGCAGGGTTTCAAATTTATAGTCGCGTTTTTCTTTGTTGTTGCTCATGATATATTGGTTATAAGTGAGTGTGTTATTTGTTGATTTATTTAGCTATTAAGATTTTGCATCTCTCTGATGAGGCTCCTTAAAACCAAAAAAGCCTCTTTCAGAGATGAATCCGAAAGAGGCTTTATGTCAAAACCAATATCTGTTCGAACTCATCTTTTCCATCACATAAATTTTATGTGACAGACAGGACGTAGCACCTTTTCCTGACAAATAAATTGTCGGGACGGTTGCCAAGGCTTCAAAGGACCTGATCCCTCCACCTTTCTTAATGAGAATGCAACTGTTGTAAAAGAACGATTAAAATATAATCCAACAAAAAAGCCCTTCTGAGTTGCATTCAAAAGGGCTCGTGTAAATTTATTTACGTAATCTCAGCCCTTATGTCTGCGCCATGCACATACACATGCAACACATAGTTGCACAAGAGCTGATAATATTTTGTCGGAAAAATTTCATTACACTAATGTTAAGAGTAGAATTCGGAAGGCGCAAGTTATTTTTTTGAGGGAACACAGACGACAGGTATTGAACAGATGTTCATTGATCTTAAATGTATGCGTGTAATCAATTTAAGATCGTTATAAAATTTCTGAAATGAGAAGACTTTACATCAAAATCTCAAGGTGAAAACAAACGAAGTCATTTGGGAATCTGTCGTATACGCGTCATCTGCGTTCCATTAATACCCCAAATTACGAACCCACCCTTCTTTTTCTCTCCACTTTTCTCTGACCTTCACATGAAGCTCCAAATACACCTGTTTGCCAATGAATTCCTCAACCGATTTCCGGGCTTCAATGCCCAGCTCTTTGATGGCTGTTCCGCCTTTGCCAATCAGCATGCCTTTTTGGGATTTCTGGTTCACGATGATGTCGGCATGGATGCGGTCAATGTCCACATCGGCATCATAAGAAACTACTTCTACCGTACAGGAATACGGGATTTCCTGGTGAAATTGGAGAAAAATCTGTTCACGAATCAGCTCTGAAACAAAGAAACGGACCGGATGCTCGCTTAGGTCTTCTTTAGGATAGAAGGGAGGTCCGGGCAATAAACATCCACGAATATCTTCCATCAATTCTTGCACGCCGGTTCCGGCAGTTGCTGAGATATAATGTGTGGAGCGAATCTTCAGTTTCTCTTGAATCTGCTCGGCCGATTTGCGGGCTTTTTCATCATTTGCGGCATCCATTTTATTAACAACCAGGAACACCGGTTTGTTGATGGATTTTATAAGTTCAATTACATCATCTGTAGGGTGCTTATCCATAGGGTCATGGATGAAGAGGATCACATCGGCATCACTACGTGCACGCTCCACGGTTTTCATCATCGCTTTTTGAAGCTCATACCTTGGTGAGATAACACCGGGAGTATCCAGAAAAACGATCTGAGTATCCTCATCCGAAAATATTCCCACAATCTGATGACGGGTCGTTTGTGCCTTATGGGTAGTGATGGAAATCTTGGCGCCCAGAATATAATTCATCAGGGTAGATTTACCGGCATTCGGCTTCCCGATAATTGCTACATATCCGGATTTGTGGGGTTTGTCTTCCATTTTTTTCATGTATTAATGTGTTGACGTGCTAACGTGTTAAAGTGCTTATGTGTTTTTAGGCTTGCACAGAACACACATAAGCACTTTAACACGTCAACACATTCTTAATCAACCAGGCGTTTTAATTCGGTTATCAGCATCAGCGCCTCAATCGGTGTCATTCGGTTCGGATCTGTGGCTTCCAGTTTATTCAGTACGGTTTCAATTCGGGGATCTACGTGTGTTTGGAACATCGTCATCTGAGAGGTTTCGGGCTGTTTTTCTACTTTCTCAGAGAGATTCTTGGCCGCTTCTTTTTTCGATGAAGCCTCATTCTCAATAGTCCCGTTTTTGTTGGTGATGTCGAGGCTGTGACTTTCCAGGTTCTTCAGGATCTCTTTGGCCCGTTCAATTACAACCTGCGGGAGTCCGGCCATGTCGGCTACCTGAATTCCATAACTATGATCGGCTCCGCCCGGGATGAGCTTCCGCAGAAACACCACCTTGTCGTCATGTTCTTTTACCTGAACGTTGAAATTTTTGGTTCGCTCATACATCTGCTCCAGTTCATTCAGCTCATGGTAATGCGTGGCGAAGAGGGTTTTTGCAGCCACAGGCGCATGGTTATGTAAATACTCAGCCAGCGACCAGGCGATACTCAACCCGTCAAAAGTAGAAGTTCCGCGACCCACTTCATCCAGTAAAATCAAGGACCGTGGAGTGGCATTGTTGAGAATGTTGGCCGCTTCGTTCATTTCAACCAGGAACGTACTTTCCCCTGCAGCCAGGTTATCTGAAGCGCCTACCCGGGTAAAGATTTTATCCACCAGGCCGATTTTGGCTTCTTTGGCAGGAACAAAACTTCCTACCTGGGCCAGCAAGACAATGAGTCCGGTTTGGCGGAGAATGATACTTTTACCGGCCATATTGGGCCCGGTAATAATCAGAATCTGCTGTTCGTCGTTATCCAGCTTAATGTCGTTGGGTATAAATGGCTCACCCATAGGCAGCGACTTTTCAACTACGGGGTGCCTACCTTTTTTGATGTCAATTTCTTCATGATCACCCACTTCCGGTTTGGCATAATTATTCCGGAAGGCGATTTCGGCAAAACCCTGCAGGCAATCCAGCTCGGCAATGGCGTGAGAAACCTGCTGAACGTCATCGGCAAACTCGGCAACATACAGCCTCAGTTCTTCAAACAATTCATACTCCAGGGTTTTGCTGCGTTCCTCAGCAGATAGTACTTTCTCTTCCACCTCTTTCAGTTCCGGGGTGATGTAGCGCTCGGAATTCACCAGCGTTTGCTTTCGGATAAAACTTTCCGGCACTTTGTCTTTATGCGTGTTGGTTACTTCAATGTAGTAGCCAAACACTTTGTTATAGCCGATTTTGAGGGAGGGAATATTATGCTCTTTCGCCAGGTCGTCTTTAATCTTGGCTATATACTTTTTTCCGTTCTTGGCGATATCGCGAAGTTCATCCAGCTCATCGTTAAACCCGTCTTCAATCATGCCACCGTCTCGCACACTGGCCGGTGGATCGTCTTTAAGGGCAGTATTAATTCGTTCCTGAACTTCAATTAACAATTTTAATCGGCTCGAAATATTCTCAAGTAGTGGATCATCAATACCTGAAAACTGGGATTTCAGTCTCGGAATTTGAGCCAGAGAAAGTTTCAGCTGAACCACGTCACGTGCGTTAGTACGGCCAACCGCAATCCGGGAAATGAGTCGCTCCATATCGCCAACCTGCTCCAATTCTTCACGGAGGGTTTGCCGGATGTCGGTATTTTTGTAGAGCTTTTCAACCGCATCGAGGCGCTGCTGAACGGGCTTCAGTCTTTTTAACGGACGCATAATCCAACGGCGCAGTAAACGCCCGCCCATAGCCGTGCAGGTGTCATCAAGTATGGAAATTAACGTGCCGTCCGTTCCGCCTTCCTGAATACTGGCGGTGAGTTCCAAGTTCCGTTTGGTGGCGGCATCCAGGCTCATAAATTCACTGCTTTCATAGGCGTACAGCCGGCGCAGGTGACGTAAATAAGCTTTCTGCGTTTCCTGCATGTAATGCATCAGAGAGCCGGCGGCAACATGAGCCACTTTCAGGTTCTCAACACCAAAACCTTTAAGGGAGTGGGTCTCAAAATGTTCGGTGAGCAGGTTATATCCGTAATCCCCATCATATACCCAATCCTCGATATAACTTATGTTATGGTGGGTGAGCTTTTCGTCCAGCTTGTTCTTCTTTTTTTGCTGAACCAGAATTTCTGATGGCTGGATGGCGGCAAGCAGGCTGTCCAGGTTCTTTTCATCTACATGACTGAGGGCAAACTCCCCGGTAGATATATCAGAGAAGGCAACCCCGACTGTTGAGCCATCCCAATGGAGGGAGGCGATATAATTATTTCGTTTGTGATCCAACAGCTTTTCCGACATGGTAACGCCGGGTGTTGTGATCTCGGTAACTTCCCGCTCCACAATTTTACGCCCGGCTTTCTTGGCTTCTTCGGGATCTTCGGTTTGATCACAAACCGCTACTTTATACCCCTTTTTAACCAGTTTGGGCAGGTAATTGTCCAGGGCATGGTAGGGAAAGCCGGCAAGGGGAGTTTGATCACCGCCATTATTTCGCTTGGTGAGCGTAATGCCCAATTCTTTACTTACCAGCTGGGCATCATCAGCAAAAGTCTCATAAAAATCTCCAACCCGAAATAGTAGAATAGTGCCGGGATGTTCGTCTTTAATCTTAAAATACTGCCGCATCAGCGGAGTCTGCTTTTTCTTAGCACTCATGCGCTCGAAATACCTGTTTTTATGCTGATAGATTGCTGATTTAAGGTGTGGAACTTACCAATGTATTACCTGAAAAACTATGCGTGAAATGTTTGTTTGGAATTAACTCAGCATCCTGCGAATTTTACCCTTCATCAAATTGTATACATCTTGTGGAGAAACACAAAGAATTTTGGAAACGGGTTTTAAAGCTGGCGGGCAAAAAAGATATCTTTTTTAATGCTTCAGCCATCACGTTCAATTTATTTATTTGTGCCATACCGTTCGTCTTAATCCTGATTTCTATTATCGGGTATGTACTTTCGGTGGATGAGGCCTTTAACGAAATTGTACGATACGGCCGGGAGTTTTTCCCCAGCTTCACCTACGAAACACAGAATAACGATGTATTTCAGGGAGCGGTGACGATAGAATCGCTGCTTCGCCCGTTGGTTGGGGCTCGCCAGATTTTTGGGATCATCGGTATTATTGTGTTGATGTTTTTTACTCAGGGATTGCTGCACAGCCTGAAGCATGTTCTCTTCGATACCTTCGATATCAAAGAACGCAAGCATCCTCTTATGGATGTGGTTTATAATTTCTTTGGCTTCAGTTTGATAGGAACCGTATTCCTGTTTTTCAGCCTCGCCATTTCCACGATCTCCCTTTTTAACCTCAGCCGAATCCAAATTCCCTTTACCGATATGGTCATCGAGCTTCCCTGGATTTATGACTTTCTGAATATAGTACTGCCCATTATTCTTGCCTTTATGATCTTGTATGTGGTGTTCCGGTTTGTGAGCGAGCGCAAGATTAAGCCAAAAGTAGCCCTGATGGCAGCTTTAACCTATACCTTGCTGTTCGAGATCGCAAAATTCGGCTTAAGTGCCTACCTGGAATATGCTTTTTCAACGTATCGGTACTTTTATCAGGGATACACCATTCTTATTCTGTTGGGCGTTTGGACGTTCTATACAGCTCTCTTGTTTGTGATCAGCGCAATTATGGCGAGGGCCTACAAGGATGTGTTTTTAGGAAACCGCCCAGCCATTGAAGAAAATCCATACACAGCTATATCCTGATGTCGTCAAAACTATCGCGGTCTTTTTATGAACGAGATGAGGTGGTGCAAATCAGCAAGGAATTAATCGGGAAGGTGATTTGCACGAATTTTGATGGATTACAAACAGCAGGAATTATTGTAGAGACCGAGGCTTATAACGGACGAACAGATCGGGCCTGCCATGCTTATCCGGATGTTCGAACGGCTCGTACAGAAACCATTTATGGCCCTCCGGGCTATGCTTACGTGTATTTATGCTATGGAATCCATCACCTGTTTAATGTTGTGACCAACAAGGAAGGCCTGGCTGATGCTATTCTGATTCGGGCTATTCAACCTATTGAAGGTGAGGATGTTATGGTTCAGAGAAGAGGGAAGGATAAACTACAGCCTGTAATTACGAATGGCCCCGGAAAACTGTCCCAGGCAATGGGAATTACTACTTCAAATAATGAGTGTGATCTTCTCGGGGATATAATCTGGGTTGAAGATCGTGAGATTAAATTCGAGGAAGAGGAGATAGAAGCGAGTCCCAGAATAGGAGTGGATTACGCCGGTGAAGATGCCGGGCTGCCGTGGCGTTTCACGGTAAAAGGATCAAAATGGATCAGTAAATAAAAAAACCCGATGCAAATGCACCGAGTTTTGAAATCAATGTCAACAGTGGTGAGGATTAACCGTCACTTCCGCTTTCCGGAGCAGATTCACTCTTAATTTCTTCAAATCGTTTTGCCACCTCAGGATGTGCCTGAATAGCTTGTGCAATCTGCTGAAATTTCTGAGGAGAAAGTCCTTCATCCTGAATAGCAGTCATATAACCCTGCTGAACTTTCATAGTTATTTCCTGTAGTTTAGGCTGTACTTTCTGAAGGGTTTGCTTTTCATCTTCAGTTACATTTACCTGTCCGGCCATTTGTGGATTTTGCTGAGCCATCATAATCTGCTGAAAACGGCTATACTCCATCTCTTCTTCTGCAATAACTTCTCTCATCTGCATGTCAGCCTCTTTCTGCAAACCTTGAACAGCTTCAGATACATTAACAACCATTTCGAGTTGCTCATCAGTAACTTCTTCAGGGCTTAAAGGTTCAGGTTGAGGCGGCATTTGCTGTTGTTGAGCGAAAGCAGTAGCTGTGCTAAGAACTGCACCCAAAATTATAACAAATGAATAACGCACTAATTTTTTCATAAAAGGTATTTTGTTTAAGTATTGAATTATTAATGAATAACTAACGGTAACTATTCTACTAATGCAAACCATTGGCCGAAATAAATGTTCTCCGTTCTCCATGTTTTTACACCTTCTAACATTAGCCGGGGGTGTAAAGCAGGCTATTCCTTTTATAAAAGGGATTGAGGCTTAATAATGATTTAACATTAAAGGAAATTATTTCCCGATTGGCTGTGTTGAGGCATTAGCATAAATCTAAAATCAATAACTATTACACAACCATGAGAATATTAAATAAAATAACATCCGTATTAGCATTAACTATTTTCGCGCTTTCATCTTTGGCATTAACAAAATATGCAGCCACCAGCTGGACGATTGACAAAGCCCACAGTGCAGTAAATTTTGAAGTAACTCACTTCTTTACACCGGTAAATGGTGAATTCAATAACTACGAAGCTACCGTTAACTTCGATCCGAATAATCTTGAAGAAAGCATGATCGATGTTAAGATTATGGTGAACAGCATTGATACAGACAACGAGAGAAGAGACGGTCACCTGAAAACAGCGGATTTTTTCAACGCAGAAAAATGGCCACACATCACATTTAAAAGCTCTGATATTGAGAAAACCGGAGACAACAAGTTTGTAGCAAACGGTACGCTCACGATTAAAGATGTATCCAAAGAAATTGCACTGCCATTTACTTTGCTGGGTATGAAAGACAACCCAATGAAAGAAAATACTATTGTGGCAGGTATCACAGCCTCTACAACCGTTGACCGAACCGACTATACCGTTGGAACCGGCGACTGGGCTTCTGATGCGGTAATCGGTGATGAAGTAACTGTTGACCTTAACCTTGAGCTAAACAGCAAAAAAGGCAACAGTTCCACAAAATAAATTAAGAAATACCGGATATTTCGAAAGCATCGTTTCATTTGAGGCGATGCTTTTTTTATTTTAGGGGTTCATATCAAGCATCAATCAGATCAATGAATAAGAAACGTTTTATAGTTTTATCCGGCTTTATCATAATTGCGGCACTCTCACGTATTATCCCGCATCCCTATAACTTCGCTCCTATAGGATCTATGTCTATTTTTGGGGCAGCGTATTTCACGGATAAGAAATTTTCTTTCCTGGTACCCCTTTTTGCTATGTTTTTCAGTGATCTGCTGGTTAATAACCTGTTGTATGCAAACTTTTATGGCGGTTTTACGCTCTTCACACCCGGGTTTTACTGGATGTACGGCGCTATCGCTCTCATCGTAGTAGCCGGTATTTTTATTCTGAAGAAAGTGAACACCACAACGGTGATTGCTGGTAGTTTAAGTGCTTCTGTTATCTTTTTCCTGGTTACCAATTTTGGAGTTTGGTTAAGCAACCCCATGTATCCGCAGGGTATTGAAGGCTTGTTGATGAGCTACACAGCCGGTATCCCATTTTTCCATTACACCGTAATCGGTGACTTGTTTTACTCTGGTGTAATGTTTGGAGCCTTTGAATATGCGAAAACCAAAACACCTGCTTTCCAGAGAGCCTGAAGGTTAATTTAATTTCATTTTTTCGGGGCCGATAAGAACGGTATAATTGATCCATAAAAATTTTGATCAGCCTCTGAGCATTCAGAGCCAGTAAATTATACTATGTTCGAATTATTCCCGGACCAGCCGGTTTATGATTACCCAACCTTACTGAATGTTTTCTATTCATTGGTTTGGGCTTTTGCTCTTTCTTCCTTGATTGCGATTACCCATAAGGTGACGTTTTCAGGTCACCAGTACCCCAAGAATTTTTTCCAGGGACTGGCTCTGGGTTCCATTGTTGCTGCTATGGTGATGATGGCTATTGGTGACAGCTTGGCTCGGGGTTTAGGAGCTTTTGGTGCTTTAGCTATGATTCGTTTCCGAACCCGGATTCAGGACGTCCGCAATATCCTGTTTATTTTTGCTTCTCTGAGTGTGGGTTTAGCTATCGGGGTTTTTGGGTATACCATTGCTTTTGTGGGAACCATACTTTTTTGCACCATGGCACTGGTGCTTCATTTAAGTCCGTTTAGCACAAAGGATGGGATTCGGGGAACGCTCACTTTTCGTCTTCAGGACGGAAAAGGTCACGAACGGGTGCTGGCTATTTTAGATAAGTACTGCACCGATTACGACGATGTTGAAATCACCGCCAGAAATAATGGCCGGTACGATTATGAGTACCAGATTGAGTTTATGCACGAAGGTGACAACCGAAAGTTTTTGGAAGAAATGAGGGCCATTGAACATACGCTGCGGGTCCGCATTACTTTCAAAGATTTCCAGGAAAACAATTAACGTGGAGGAATGATGCTCAAAAAAATAAATTCCTTTTACCTGTTTATAGCGCTTCTGTTTGCCGGGCTTTTTGCGGTGAATTCCCAATACTTCAAAGGGAGTAAATCGTTTGTTGGGGTCACGTATTCCAAAATTTATAATATCAACATTGAGAAGCCGGCGGTTGTTAAAAATGTGCATGTGGTTCCGGGACAAACGGTAGAGCCTGGCGAGATTCTGGTGGAATTAGAGAGCCCACAGCTTAACCTGGAAATACAAAAGCTTCGAAAAGAGCTGGAGATTTACGAATCGCAGAAGATAGAGCAACAAAAACTGCTGGAATCGGAACTGGAACTTTTGGAGTCTCAGAAAAGGATAATCCGCAATGAAATTGAGAATGAAGTTGAATTATTGCAGCGTCGCATCCAATTAAACCGGTCGCTAACGGATTCCATTTTAGCCAACAGAACTACAAATCTTGAAGACGATACGTTAGGAACTCTTCAGCTTCAAATTAAGTCCATTCGACAAAAAGGTGAGCTTGAGCTGGAAGCCGTTAATATCCGAATTGCTGATTTGAAACAAGATCATACTTTTGATCAGTCTCAGCTGGAGGCCAAAATTGAACTTGCCCGGCAGGAATTAAACTGGAAGATGCAGGAAGATCGCAACCTGAATAAGTATGCTACCTTTTCCGGAGTTATTGAGAACGTATATATAAAACCCAACGAGCAGGTTCAGGAATTTACATCGCTGATCTCGATTAACCCGGTTAATCCTACTTCTGTGGTAGGGTATCTGGTTGGTAAAAAAGATCGCAGCCAGCAATTGGGGCAAACGGTAACGGTGCGCTCAATGGAGCATCCCGATCTGCAAACTACAGGATCTATTATTGGTTTTGGTTCGGTAGTGTTATTACCCGAAGTCCTTCAGAAAACAACCACCATTCAAACGTTTGGCCTGGAAGTTTTTATTGAAATCCCGGAGAAAAACGACCTGCCTGTTGGAGAGAAAATTATCATAAGATGAGAACTGCTTTCCTCTTTCTGACCGTATTTATCATTCTTGTGTTATCCAACCCGTTCAAAGCAATAGCACAGCATACCGTATCGGATTTTCTGCTCACCGCATTTGAAGACCGAAATACATCTCATTTTGACGCTCAAAGGGCATTTTTAAAGCCCCGCAATTATCGCTATCCCATCCTGGAAGAAGTTGAACTACGCATGGGAAACGACGAACAAACCTACGAAGACCTGCAGTATGCATTGCGATTGAGACCGGGGAATCCATGGAGAATTCGACGGAATAACGCATTTTTTAACGCCACCCGAAAAGAGTTAGAGCTTCAGAAAAGGCGGGAGTACAAAGAGAATTTAATGATGCGTTATGAGCTGGCTTTAGAATATTTCCTTAACCGGGAGTTGGCAGCGATGGTAGAAGAGAGTTTGGATATCATTTCCCGAAAAGCCAACATCATGGAAGAGAACCTGCAAAGTGAACTTTTTGACGGAAAGGATTATTCCGAAGCAAAACTGGATCAGGTGGAGGCCATTGAAAAGCTTGAAGAATCATTGGTTGAGTTAAACCGGATAAAGGCCGAAATAGAACTTATTCTTGATACCGGTGACTTAAATTGGATCAATTTTTCACTTATTCAGGTAGAAACCATTGAAGAGCTTGCCGCAGATATCGCGACTCAATCAAACCCATCAGTAGAGCTGGATCTGATATCCCAACGGGCAGAAGTTGCCCGGCAGGAGGGCAGAGTAGAAAAAGCGGATTTTGACATCGGATATGCTCAGCTTGAATACTTTCCTTTTACTAACCGAAAATCTAATTATGGGTTCTCGGTTGGGGTTACGCTTCCGATTTTTAAGGATAACAAGCCTCAGATTGCGGAAAGAAAGCTGGATGAGTTAGAACTGGAAGGAGAGTTCGAATTTGAGCAGCATCGCGATTCAATCAATAAAATCAGGGAGTACCAGCACTTGAAAAATTTAATCGCCCAGCACCGGCTTATGCTTAAAAAGGTGGATGAACTGAATTTGAAAGCCATGCAAAACAACCTAGCCAATAGCGAAGATTTTGATCCACTCACCATCCTGGATTTACAGGAAGGCATTGCTAAACTGGACGAAGTAATTTTGAAATCGAGGTTTCGGGTATTATCACAGTTTGTCGATTTTCTTTATACTTATGATGCGCTCGCTAAGAGTCCGCTAACTAATTACCTGTCAGAAGACTTAATGCTCATAGAATGAATATCCTAATTACCGGCGCCACTTCCGGAATCGGCAAAGAACTGGCCCTTCAACTCACTTCAAAAGGGCACAAGGTCGGCTTGATGGGAAGGCGAACGGAGCGGTTGCAAGAGCTGAAAGATGAAATCGGAGACATCGCATTCATCAGAACCCTGGATGTAACCAATCACGAAAAAGCGGAAGAGGTATATAACAGCCTCATCGATGAAATGGGCGGAATGGATGTCATGATTTTGAATGCAGGCATCGGGCGCATTCAGATGCTGCCGCCCTGGGAAGCAGAATCAAAACTGATTGAGGTAAATGCACTGGCCTTTGCCCACGGTTGCCATTTTGCGATGGATTATTTCAGAAATCGGGAAAGCGGTCATATAGTAGGGATGTCGTCAATGGCAGCATTGTTGGCTCATCACCGTGCAGCTGCCTATACCGCATCCAAGCATTTTATTTCAAATTATATGAAGGGATACCGGCAAAAAGCGAAGCGGATGAATGCCGATATAACGATCACGGAAATTCGTCCCGGCTACGTGTGGACAGAGATGACAGAGCGGGCGAAAGGAATGTTCTGGGTGGCACCGGTAGAAAAAGCTGTAAGCCAAATGGTAACCGGTATAGAAAAGAGGAAAAATTACGTATATGTAACCAAGCGCTGGCAGCTGTTGGCCTGGGTTGCCAAATTGGTACCCGAATGGGTGTGGGATCGACTTTAATTTTTATTTCTGCGACAACCCTCGCTGCAGTATTTTACATTCTCCCAGTCATCTTCCCATTTCTTTCGCCATTTAAAAGGGCGATTACAAACCGGACAAATCTTCTCAGGTAAGTCCGATTTCTTTCTCATCTTAGTCATCGCTTTTGACAAGGGATAATCGGGCGGACTTTTTAGTTTGATTCAGAACAACGGCTTTTGCTTTTCGGGTGATACTTGCCATCTTTTCACTTTGCAGCTCTCCTGCCATTGTTCGTACTTCGTCAACATGATCTTTCCAGACATCGGTAAATAAGTTCTTAGTCACCTCTGTTGGTGATACGGAATCATCCTGACCTCGATTTCTCTTCATCGGAAGAATACGACTTCTATTCTCTTGCTTTGATTTCTTCATAACTTTCCTCAAGGTTTATCATCGGCTTTGGATATGAATCTCCAATCTCTACGGAATGTAACGTTTGTTGTTCGGGATTCATTTTATGCGGTTCATGGATAAATTCTTTAGGGACTTTTTCAAGCTCCGGTATCCAGTGCCGTACGTACTCACCCTTTTTATCGTATTTCTCAGCCTGATTGATAATGTTGAAATACCGGTTCCTCGGGTCGTGACCTACCGTTGAGTTGTAAGCCCAATTTCCATAATTGCTGCACGGATCGTAATCCAATAACAGCGATTCGAAATACTCGGCTCCCATTCTCCAATCTATATTCAGATTCTGGGCAAGGAAACTCGCTACATTCTGCCGGCCACGGTTACTCATGTAGCCGGTAGCGTTCAATTCACGCATGTTAGCATCAATAAAAGGAATTCCGGTGTTACCTTCAGCCCATTTTTTAAAATCTTTACGATCGGTCCTCCATGTTCTTTCTTTGGATTGGATGCCGGATTGCCAAAACAGTTTATCGCCGTGTTTCCAGACCGAAAACCGAAAGTAATCTCTCCAGATCAGTTCAAATATCATCCAGTAGGTGGAAACATTGTTTGTACGTTCGTCCTCATATTTCTTTACCTGCCAATAAATTCTGCGGGGTGAAAGGCATCCGTTAGCAAGCCAGGGGGAGAACTTTGAGGAATAATCAGCTCCTAAAAGGCCGTTTCGGGTGTATTTATAGTTCTTCAACTGGTCTTTTTCCCAGAAATATTCCTGCAGTCGTTGCAAGGCCTCATCCTCGCCGCCTTTGAAATCAATTACGCCCCGGTCATCTCGGGGGATAGCTTCAAGCCCTAAATCCTTTAGCGAAGGTAATGGGGCTGAGTTAACATCCCGAACCTGCTTTACGTCACTGCGAAATTTGAGTTCTTTTCTTACTTCCGATTGCTTTTCCGTTCTCTTCCGGAATTGTGTGAATACCTCCGGGATTTCATTTTTTGAGAACGGGATATCATTGATGTGAAACAGTGTGCTTCCCCAAACAAAACTCAGTTTATCGCCAATTTTATTTTTGATGCCTTCCTCAACATTAATTTCCTCTCGGGTAATTTCTTTGTGGGTAAAAGCAAGATCGATGCTATGCTCTTCCATTAGCCGAGGTAAAATCTCTTCAGGCTTACCCATTCTGAAAATTAAATCAAGGGAATGTTTTTGGAGATTCGATTTGAGGTTCTCCAGCGACTCCAGTAAAAATCTTGCCCGATGTGCACCGGTTTTTGGAAACCCAAAGGAGGTCGTCTCAAAATGTCGGGGATCGAAAATATATACGGGTAAAATTTCCTCGGCTTGTGAGGCTTTAGCCAACGCTTCGTTATCGTGTAAACGAAGATCATTTCTAAACCAAATAAGGGATCTCTTCATATCCTTTTAATTAGTAAAAGCTGAAGCGAACGTCTTTCATTCCAAAAAATAAGCAGCACTCACATTTGGGAGTATATATCGGTATATTTACGGTTCGAAAAATTTCAAGATAAAGACCGATCAATAAATGAAAAATGTTGTGTTAATCCCCGGTGATGGAATCGGGGCGGAGATCACTAATTCCGTAACTACTATTCTGGAAGAAGCAGGAGCTGAGATCAATTGGATTGAATGCTCGGCAGGACTGAAAGCCTACGAAGAAACCGGAAATCCCCTTCCTGAAGAAACCATTGAAGCTCTGGATGAGCATCGGATATCACTGAAAGGACCCCTGACTACGCCCGTTGGATCAGGATTCAGGTCGGTGAATGTGGCACTTCGGCAAAAATTTAATTTGTATAGCAACATCCGGCCGGCTCGTACACTGCCAAGTATCGACAGCCCATTCCGGGGAGTGGATATGGTACTCTTCCGGGAGAACACTCAGGGTTTATATATCGGAAAGGAAGAATGGATAGAAGAGGCGGATAATAAGAAACACGCAGAAGCTATTGCAGTTGTAACAGAGGAAGCCAGCGAGAAAATTATCCGTGCTGCTTTTGAGTATGCCGTTAAGAATGAGCGAAAGAAAGTGACGCTGGTTCACAAAGCTAACATTCTAAAGCTGACTACCGGTTTATTCCTGGAGGTTGGCAGAAAGATTGCTAAAGAATATAAAGACATCGAGTTTCAGGACCTGATTGTTGATAACATGGCCATGCAAATGGTGCTTCGTCCCCAGCAGTTTGATGTGGTAGTTACCACCAATCTGTTTGGAGATATTCTGTCTGACCTGGCATCAGGCTTGGTTGGTGGACTTGGAGTTACCGGAGCTGCTAATATCGGTGATGATGCTGCGATGTTTGAAGCTGTTCACGGTTCCGCTCCCGATATTGTTGGGAAGAACGTGGCCAACCCGATGGCGCTTTTGTTTTCTTCATTAATGATGCTGGAGCATATTGATCAAAAGCAGATTGCTGAAAACATTCGAAAAGCAGTTTATAAAACACTGGTAGAGAAGAAGGTGTATTGCACGCCGGATATTGGAGGTGAAGGTACTACTTCGACATTCACTCAGGCTGTGTGCGACAATATTTGATGAACGTTTAAATACAGTACACAAGAAAAGGCTGCCGGGAAGGCAGCCTTTTTTATTTCAGGTTGTTGGTAGGCTATGGTCTATCCAAATAACTTAAACAAAGCCCAGCTAATCATAGACATCACCAGCCCGAAAGCAAGTGCCCAGCCAAAGCTTTTAACTTTGAATCCGTCTACCATGGCATCCACCAGCATGATGAGGCCGGCGTTAATAACCCATACAAAAAGGCCGAATGTGAGAATGGTGATTGGTAAGCTCAAAATTAATAGAATCGGCTTCACAAATACGTTTATAATCGCGAGAAGAGCGGCAACAAAAACAGCACTCCAGAAATTCTTAATTTCGACTCCTTTAAGTAAGCTTGCAGTGGCGTAGATGGAAATACTGTTTAATAACCAGGCCCAAATCATAATGGTGGAATTTTGTTAAAAGTGGCCTTTCTGTACGAACCCGACCGCAAAATGGTTACATTAAACTAAAAATTGATTGGATGGAAACGATACATAAATCATTTGAAGAACTCAGCTCCGTTCAGCTGCAGGATATTTTCAGGCTAAGGCAAAACGTATTTATCATAGAGCAGCAATGTTTCTATGAGGATATTGATGGAGCTGATGCCAAAGCAGAACACCTGTTGATCTACGATGAAGAAAAGCTGGCGGCTTACCTGCGGATTTTTCCCTATGGAGTAAAGTATGAAAATGAAGCTAATATGGGTCGGATCGTCGTTGACCCGGAGTTCAGAGGTACCGGTTTAGGCGAAAGGCTTATCAAAAAGGGAATTGAGCTATGCGACAAAAAACCGATTCGGATTGAAGCTCAGGCAGCTTTAGAAAAATACTATAATGGCTTTGGTTTTAAGGCAGAGGGAGAAGTCTATGTGGTAGATGATATCGACCACCTACAGATGGTATTAGCTTAGCTCTTGCTTTTTATTTTTAAGATCATCTACAACTTCCAGATATCCTTGCTCAAGTTGATCTATTAAACCCGGAATTGATTTAAGATTGATTGTCTCTTTACCAAACTTTTCTAAATCCTGGGCTATTTCGTTTAAGGCGGTAAGACCTACATACAAAAACATAGGTTTCAATTTGTGAGATTCAGCCCCCAATTCTTTCCAGTGTTCTTCTTGGTGTGCCTGCTTAATCTTATCAATATGCTTGGGAGTTTCTGATAACATGAGGTCTATCATTTCAACCATAACCTCGTTGTCGCCCCCGGTAATATTCTCCAAATAACTCAGATCAATTTTCCCCATAAACCAGTAGTCCTTTAAACTTTATGAAACAAATGTAGGTAACTTTTTATAAATAAAGTATTCAAATATGGGTATTATTTTTCTGGAAGAGGTTCCTGGAAACACAGAATATCCATGCCCTGTAAAGTGAAGAGGAGAATAAATGTAAAGGTGAATCAGCCTGTAAATATTACAATGCCCACCAGCACAAGCACCACGATTTTAAATATAAAAGCCTTCCAGTTTCTCATTTTAGAATAATTACTAACCAAAGAGGAAATGGATTGAAAGCAATTATACGATAAAAGTCAAGTTATCCACAGCTGCTTAAATAAAAAATTTTAAGAAATATTTATTTCAGGCTGCAAATTATGTGATTTTTGGTATGTGGATAATTCAACGATTGAGTTATCCACAACACCAGTGCTTTATTCAACAGTTACACTTTTGGCCAGATTTCTGGGCTGATCTACATTACACCCACGATTAACAGCGATGTAATAAGAAAGCAACTGAAGAGGGATCACCGTCAATAATGGAGAAAGCACATCCATGGTTTCAGGAACAATGGATTTAAACTCGGCAAGATCTTCTACTTCTTCATTTCCGGGATTTGTGATAGCAATTATTCTTCCCTTTCGCGCTCTCACTTCCTCAATATTGCTGATCATTTTGTCGTTGGTGTGTTGGGTTGCAGCGATTACCACCACCGGCATCATTTCATCAATCAGCGCAATGGGGCCGTGCTTCATTTCGGCAGCCGGGTATCCTTCAGCGTGAATGTATGAGATCTCCTTGAGCTTTAACGCACCTTCAAGGGCAACGGGAAAGCTGTAAGAACGACCTAAATACAAGAAATTGGGAGCATAGGAAAACAGATTCGAAATTTCCTTGATTTCATCGGTAGATTCTAAAATCTCTTCTATTTTGGCGGGGATCTGTGCTAACTCGCCAATCAGTTTTTTAGCTTCTTTATTGTCAATGGTCTTTTTATACAGTCCCAGTTTAATTGCCATCATAGTGAGAACTGTTACCTGTGCAGTAAATGCCTTGGTGGATGCAACCCCAATCTCAGGTCCTGCATGAATATACACGCCGGCATCGGTTTCCCTGGCTATGGTAGATCCAACAACATTAACCACACCCAGAACCAATGCCCCTCGTGATTTTGCCTCCCGCAGTGCGGCAAGGGTATCGGCAGTTTCACCACTTTGAGAAATCACGATCATCACATCGCCTTCTCCAATAAGCTGTTCTTTGTATCGAAATTCTGAAGCGTATTCTACTTCTACCGGAACTTTGGCCAGATATTCGAACAAATATTCGCCCACTAATCCCGAATGCCAGCTGGTACCACAAGCCGCAATAATAATTCTTCTGGCGTTTACCAGCTGATCCATAATTCCTTCGATGCCGCCGAGGGTGACTGTGCCTTCTTCAGCATTGATTCTACCTCTCAGGCAATCGGAAAGAGCTTTGGGTTGCTCAAAAATTTCCTTGAGCATGAAATGGTCATACCCGCCTTTCTCAATTTCTTCAAGGCTTAAAGCAAGTTCGTGAATTTCCTTGGATAGCTCTATCTGGTCGGCAGATTCTACTGTGTAATCGTCTTTTCTGATGACTGCGATTTCGCCGTCATCCAGGTAAATAACTTTATCGGTATAAGCAGCTACGGCGGATGCATCGGAAGCGATTAACATTTCACCTTCCCCAACACCAAGTAAGAGTGGCGAACCTTTACGTGCTACCACGATTTGATCCGGGAAATCTGAATGGACAAGTGCGATTCCATACGTACCATTCACCTGATGTAGTGCTAATTGAACGGCCTTCTTCAGATCTGAAGCATCTTTTTCGAGAAAGCTTTCGATCAGCTTGGTAAGTACTTCGGTATCAGTTTCCGAATAAAAGGTGTATCCCTGATCGCTTAATTTCTTTTTCAGGGTGTTATAATTCTCGATAATGCCGTTATGAACAAGAGCCAGCTTGCCATTTTGGCCGGTATGTGGGTGAGAATTGATATCATTAGGTTCGCCATGAGTAGCCCACCGGGTATGACCAATTCCTACGGTTCCATTCTCTGATGGGGTGATCATTTTCTCAAGAGAAGCAACTTTCCCTTTCCCTTTTTTGATCTTTAGCTCTCCGTTTATGACGGCTAATCCGGCTGAGTCATATCCCCTGTATTCAAGTCTCTTGAGCCCATCGATAATAATTTTGCTGGCTTGTTGATCGCCAATGTACCCTACAATTCCACACATACAGTCTAACTATTAAAAAATTTTTTTTGGCTTATTTAATCCTTAAATATAATGCGAAGTTTAAAGAATGACGATTATAATTTCATACTAATAAACACTGCTTATACATATGGGGATTTGTTTTTTTAATGATGATCAGGTTAAAAGGTTCCAGCCACTCACCTTAACACGGCCAATGGATGATCTGAGGGTGGGGGTACTTACAATTCGGGAGAAATGGATTAAGTCGCTCGAAAACAGCGAGTTTAGTCGGTTATTGCCGGATTATTTGAATGGCGTTTTTGAAAAAGGAAAGGTAGAAGGGAATGAGGAGGTACTATGGCTCAACTCAAGAATGTTGCCCTCCCAAAGTTTCCTCGGTGCGTTGAAGGCTCTTCAAGAAGGACAAAAACTGGTGTTCAAAGGAGTTACGGTTGCGGCTAAGGTGAATGCTAAGTCCTCTGCGAAAATGTTTAGTGAAAACAGCTTTAACGACGCTGGCTTGGATACAATTGAGGTAAAGGAAGTTATTCACCTCGATCATTTGTGGGATTTACTCTCACTAAATTCTTATGAAATTGAAAAAGACATTCAGCTTTTGGGGTTGAAGTCAATTTCAGAACAGAAAGAAGAGATTCCTGAATCCGTTTATCATCCCAAAAATACATTTATAGGAAAAGATGTCCATATAGAACCGGGGTGTATTTTTATCGCTGAAAAAGGGCCGGTAGTCATTTGTGATGGCGCTACTATAGAAGCCGGCAGTATTCTCAGAGGACCCGTTGTAGTTGGTGAAGGAGCAACGGTAAAAATGGCAGCGCGAATTTATGATGGAACCACAATTGGTCCGGTCTGCAAAGTGGGAGGAGAAGTTGCCGGGTGTATTTTTCATTCCTACTCAAACAAGGCTCATGATGGATTTGCCGGGAATTCCATATTCGGGCAATGGGTGAACCTCGGAGCTAATACCATCACTTCAAATCTTAAGAACGACTATAAAAACATCGATGTAACCGACTGGATTACGAAGGATCTTATCCAAACGGGCCGGCAGTTTCTTGGAACGGTGATGGCCGATCATTCCAAAACAGCCATTAATACTATGCTAAATACAGGGACCATTTGTGGGGTAAGTTCAAATGTGTTTATAGATGAACTTTCCCCAAAAGTAATCGACTCGTTTACCTGGCTTGGTCCAAGGGGGCCTGCTATTTATCGGTTTGAAAAGGCAATCGAAGTGATGCAGGCCATGATGAAACGCCGCGATGTTGAACTAACCGATGACTACAAGCGGATGATGAAGCATATATTTACTTCCCGCTAACTACGGCAGGTTTATTTCATCATACATGGCTTGGGTTCGGATGATGTTCCCTTCCATATTTCCAAGATATCGGCGGGATTCGAGGTATCGGCCGGTGTTATAGGCATCATAGTTGGAGGCGGTAGAATCCACACTGCTGATTCGCACCTGCCTTGAGGAATGTATAAACTGATTGTCGCCAATCCACATCCCAACATGTACCACTCTGCGGCTTCTGTCTTCGGTAGCAGGACTTCCAAAAAACAATAAGTCGCCCGGCTGCAGTTGGTCCCAGTTTTTCTCATCGTCTACTTTTACGCCTGCATGCACCTGTTGAGAGGCGTCTCGTGGAATAATCATGCCATTCATGAGGTATATAGTTTTAGTAAAACCACTACAATCCACACCTTTAGTGGAGGTTCCTCCCCACAGATACGGGATGCCCATCATACTTTTGGCAGTTTGAACTAACGACTCCCGGGTAGCTTCCAGATCTTCAGTCCAGTCTGAGAATGGAGTAGCTTCACTTTTAGGGATAAAGCCCTCACGTCCATCGGGATATGAAATTCGATAATAACTTCCATTTGAACTTTCCAGCTTCAGAATGTTTCCGGCAGCCAGGTCACTTACTTTTTCCGAATTTTTTGATGGAGAGGAGTAAGCAAATCCATAGGTATCCAGGTAAATGAGCTTTTCAGCTGATTTCCATTCAAGATATTCAGACTTGTTCACTCGGTGCATACCGCCACTGTCAATCCAGGATAAATAATCCTCCGGTGTACGAACGTAATACCATCCGCCATCTTTTTTCAGAACCTGAAGGGGCATTCCCAGTAAAGTCTGCGTAGCAAGCTGAGCTGAATGTCTTGGTTCGGATCTTATATTAGACACAGAATTATTGACTATGCCATAAATTTTATCCCCCAATTCAGCAGAAGGCAATACTTTAATGCTGTCTATATAGGAGATGTTAGCTTTTGCAAGGGAATCGAGCAGTGCTTGCTTAGCTTCAGCATTTGTCGTTTCTCCGGTCAGGAGAAAGGGACTTCCCCCTGAAACCTGCACGTTAAATTGATCCACTCTTGAATCAGGAACAAAAGAATTTTCCACCTGGTCTATTAATCCCCGGAGGGTCTGTTGCCGGGGCCCGCTACAAGCTCCCAACAACAGAATTAAAACCAAAGCCAGTTTTAATGGATGTACTAAGTATTTCATAGATTTTATTGACGAATTTTGCATTAATCTTGATCCCACCATAGCCTGCCATAGATAGAATTCTGTCCACCAAACTGACGCTGGATAGCCTCTTCATAATTTTGAGTATTGTTGAGGGCTTCGTCAGAAGTGTAACTCTGCCTTAGGGGGACGGCATTACCATTAGGTTGCACCAGGTTGTCCGGGTAACCGGTTCGCCGCCATTCAGCCCAGGCCTGATATCCATGCATAAACAAATGAATGTACCGCTGGGTTGAAATTTGTTCAACGGCGTTGCCGGGATCGAAGGTAATATCCGGTTGAGCCAAATAGGCTGTAGCCTGGCTGGCATCTCCGGTCCATTGGGCGATTGAGCTTTCGATGGCATCGTTATAGTTGGTTGCGGGGTCTTCGGTAGTCCAGTTTAGGGCTGCAGCTTCTGCGCGTGCAAATAGAACTTCCGCATAGGTTACTAAATAAACGGGTGCATCCTGAGCATAAATGTCAGAGCCTAACAGGGAAAAGTCTTCGGTTCCAATGCTATCTTCTTCTCCAAACTGAAGACCTGCATATCCGCCTCCATTTCTCACTTCGTTGCCGTAAACAGGCAGGCGGGGGTCATTATAAGGATCCATTAAATCTACCAGGCTAACGGTCAAAGCCCACCACTCCCGGATCGGAGGATCTACGATTTGTCCATACCAGTAGTTTTGATTATTCGCATCAGCTAAATGCTGAAACAGAAAGTTGTCTTCATTGGAGGTAAAAACACCGTCATTCAACGCATCATTAAATTCGGTTTCTGCTAATGATGCGTTAACCTCTGATAGCCGCAGAGCCATCAGCAAGCGCAGGGAATTGCTGAATTTCACCCATTTCCCCATATCACCTTCGTAAATGATGTCATTGCTCAGGCTTCCGGATTGATCAATTTGATCGGCTGCTGCTTTAAGTTCAGCAAACAGATCTTCATAGATGGATTCCTGAGTGTCATAAACGGGGGTGAATTCTTCGGTACCCTGCAAGGCCTCAGAATAGGGAATATCTCCCCAGCGGTCGGTTACGTTCCAGAAAATATAAGCTTTCAGGATTCTGGCAACGGCTTTTTGGTTTTCGGTGGTAGCTACTTCTTCTGCGGTTTTAAGATTAACCAGTGGCCCCTGGTACCATCCGTAAAAGCTGGTTCCGCCTTCAGGGTATAAAGAAGCATCTACATATTGGGTTTCGGCCAAATACTGGGCCATGTATTGTGCGTTGGGTGATGAACTCAAACCCGGCAGCGAGAGCATTGCGTTTGCTATAAGCTGAGGTGCTGCAGCATCACTGGGCTGGTTGGGATTATTATTTATGTTGTTGAATTCGACGAGATCGCAGCTGCTGAAAATCGCAAATA
This sequence comes from Gracilimonas sediminicola, assembly GCF_024320785.1. Lineage (NCBI taxonomy): Bacteria > Pseudomonadati > Balneolota > Balneolia > Balneolales > Balneolaceae > Gracilimonas > Gracilimonas sediminicola. The sequence continues at coordinate 603,521 of NZ_JANDBC010000002.1, read as the reverse complement.
CAATCAGTGTAATAGGTATGAATAATTTTTTCATGGTTCTCTGATTTAAAAGGTTAGTTTTACATTCAAGCCATAAGAACGGACGGTATTTAACTGTCCGGATTCGTACCAGGTAATGTCCTGGCTGCCTGATGACAACTCTGAAGGATCGAGACCCTGAGGTGCTTTTTGCCAAATCATAAGCGGGTTATTAGCAAACACGGCTACATTAATCGATTTCACAGGGATTCTGGACATAACCTTATCCCCAAATGTATAGCCGAGTTTAACCTCGCTTAGCTTGATGTAGGAAGCGTCAATTACCCAGTCCTCATATACTTCATCACCAATAAGGTCGAAGTAGTCGTGGGCATCTACGTAGGCTGTAACTTCCTGTCCTGTTGAAGCAGAGATACCTTGTACTTTCACGCCGCCACCTTCACTGACGGGATCACGCACGTTGTTTCCTTTATCGTTTTTAGCCGCAGTCTGGCTGTGTAAACCCGTTCGGGTTGCAAGCATTTCTGAACGGCTGAAAAATTGTCCGCCTACCTGGAAACTGATCATAGTGGACAGACTAAAGTTTTTGTAGAAGAATAAATTCTGAAACCCACCGGTAAAATCAGGCAGTACAGACCCAAAATTGTGGGTAGCATCTGTCCAGAGTGGGAGGTTATCATCATCAAGAAGAATCATTCCCGTTTCAGAATCACGCTGATAGGCACGCCCAACCAGGCTTCCGTAGGTTTTGCCTTCATAGGAATTCAGGTAACTGGCTGTTGAAGAGTACACCGTAGAACCATGATTATATAAATCGATGTCGGGGTGTAACTTCACAACTTCATTGGTGTTACGGCTCAGGTTAAAGGTGGAATTCCAAACAAAGTCTCTTTGCTGAATGGGAGTACCGTTTAAGCTGACTTCAATCCCTTTATTCTCGATAAGCCCGGCGTTGATAATAGCTGATCCGTACCCGGTGGTTCCCGAGATATTGAGCGGGATAATCTGATTCTTGTTCTGTTGCAGGTAATAGGTAAAGTTCATTCCTACACGATCAAAGAACCGGATATCAAAACCTGCCTCGTAAGATGTAGAGAACGACGGTTTTATGTCCGGATTATTGATGTTTGACGGTACATCCAAGGTATTCTGTCCATCATAAACACTGCCCACATTGTAAACGGGGGTAGTTAAATAAGGACTTAAATCGGAACCGGCTTGTGCAAAGCTGGCACGGAGCTTACCAAATGAAAGTGCCTCCAGGTCTAATAACTCGCTAAACACAAAACTACCTGAGACGGAAGGGTACAGGTATGAGTTGTTGTCTTTAGGAAGGGTTGAAGATTTGTCGGATCTCAGACTTAAATCAAGGAAATAGGTATCTGAGAAGCCGAGCGAAACCAGGCCGTAGGCACTTACAATTTTCTTTTGCTCCAGGTAATTAAACACATTCGGGCGATCAACAGAAGCGTTGATGTTGAAATAACCCGGTGATGTAAGTCCACCCACTGTTGATTGGGAGATGTAAGAGTAATTACGATCGTATAAGTTGGTTCCAAGGGTGGCATCCAGGGATACATTTGCCCAGCTTTTTTGATACTGAGCTGATAACTCGTAATTCATCTCCTTGTTCTCATACTTACCAACTGAATATCCGGGGGTAGAAGTGCCACCAAAGTCGGTTTTTCCTTCAATATTCTGGATATAAATATCTCCCCGGATGTTAGCACTCACAACGAGGTTAGGCAGGGCTTCAAAGTGAGCGCCTACATTGCCAAATACCCGGTCGCGGCTATCGGTGCTTGTATTTTCATAAGCCTCGAAGTATGGATTGGCCCAGTATAAAGGGGATTTATTGGTGATTTCTCCGGTCGAAGAACTTGGAGATCTCATATTCCAGTGCATAACCGTTCCATCGGGATATCTGTAATCTTTCAGTCTTCCCATATCAAGGTTTCGTTGAAACCACTGCCGGAAGTACCGAGACCCAAACTGAGAGCCCTGTGGAGGGCGGCGGGCTTCGTTGGCAGCGTAATTGATATTAGCAGAAAAATCCCATTTGTCGCTGGCCTCAATATTGGCGCTTAACCCCAGGTTATTTCTGTTTAAATACGTGTTGGGATAGACACCGGTGATCTTGGTATCATTGAAGCTGAGCCTGAAATTTGTGCGCTCTTCTCCACCGGAAATGGTAACGCCATTGTCGGCGGTATAACCGGTTTCAAAAAAGTTTTGAATGTTATTGGGGTGAGCATCAAAAGGGGTAAGCTGTCCGTATTGCGGATCCTGTGGATAGAAACTGAAATATTCACGGACCAGAGTTCCGTCCATTTTTGGTCCCCAGCTCTCATCCACATTAACCTGAACATACTTGTCACCATTAGGCAATGTTCTCCATGTTTGGGACGAGCCGCCACCATACTTGTTCTGGTAACGCATAAAGTTGCCGGCTTGCTGGAAAGAAAGGTTGGAGTTGATCTGAACCTCAATTCCTCCGGCTTCATTTCCCTTGTTAGTAGTAATCATGATTACTCCATACTGCCCTCTGATTCCATACAAGGAAGAGGCAGCTGGCCCTTTTAACACGTTCACAGACTGTATGTCGTCCGGGTTGATATCCTGGGCAATGTTCCCATAATCTTCACCGGCACTTCCCGCAAAATTTGCGTTCGAAATGGGCGTGCCGTCAATAACGATAAGGGGTTGGCCTTCACCATTAATAGAATTCACCCCGCGTATTTTAATAGACTGCGTTCCGCCAAGGCTGGCTCCGGATGATCCCGTTACCTGCACCCCCGCTATTTTACCTGCAAGAGATCCGATAACGTTATTCTCGTTGGAGTAGGTCAGGTCTTCTCCATTCACCTGCTGGGTGGCATAACCTATAGAACGTTCGGAGCGATTAATGCCAAGTGCAGTTACTAATAGATCCTGGCTTAAAGGAACCACCACCAGTGCCACATCGATTTGTGTATTTCCATTAATGGGTACTTCCTGCGTTTCATATCCTACAAATGAAAAAAGAAGGGTGTCTTGCAGGGAAGGGGCATCGAGCTCATAATCCCCATTGGGGCCGGTAGAAGTACCAATGGTTGTTCCCTTAACCTGGATGTTTACACCCGGCAAAGGTTCATTGGTTTCTGCATCGGTTACCGTACCCGAGATGGTTTCCGGTATGGGGCTTTGGTTGGCTGACCGTTCCTGTTCAGGCAACTGTACGGCCAGGGTGTTATCGGTTTGCCGAAACCGCAATCCTGTTTGTCCGGTTACGGTCATTAGAACTTCTTCTACCGTTGCCGTCATTTTAGGAATGGTAATGCGTTTATTGCTCGACTCAATTACAGTCGTTTCATAAAGAAATTTAAAAGCCGTTTGTCGCTCTATTTCTTTAAAAACTTCCTGAATTGTTGCCTGCTCAAATTCAACGGTTACATCTACTTCACTAACACTTTGAGCCGAAGTTGTTCCGGCCATCAATGCTGTTGCGGTTATGAAACTGAATATAAATCCCCAAATAGTACAGAAAGACATATAAAGGATTGTTCTGAAGGTTATTATTTTCATAGATTACCAATGTTAATGGGCATAAGATGCCTGTTAAAATTAGAGGTCCGTTTTAATCCGATGCGCGAACATGAGTGATTAATTCGGGCCTTTTTTTGTATAAATCCTACTCGGCAGCTTGTATCGTCACAACCTGCTCTTCAATGGTGTATTCTATTCCCAAAATAAATTGTATAGACTGTAACACTCGTTCAAGGCTCATATTCTTATGCTCTCCTTTGAGCTTAGCATCCTGAAGCTGTTCGCCTTGTAAAATTATATCTACTCCGTACCACCTCTCCAGCATTTTAGCTACTTCAGAGAAAGGCTTATCATTAAAAATCAAAACTTGGTCTTTCCAGGCAATCTGTTCCCAGATATTTCCTTCACCTTGTTCAAAAAATTCTCCGCTTTGGTGATAGGTGGCCCACTGGTTTTCCCCAAGAATAATGGGTTGTTCGGGTGCACTACCTCCATTTTCATTTGGCTTGCCGGAAACCCCCACCTTACCTTCAATTACTGTGACTTGAATTTTCTCATCGTTACTGTAGGCCTTAATGTTAAAAGACGTGCCTAAAACCCGAGTTGTGGTATTTCCCACATGCACGATGAAAGGGCGGTTTTGGTCCGGGGCGATATCAAAAAAAGCTTCTCCTTCCAGGTAAACCTCTCTTGTTTGCGGGCTAAACTGTTCAGGGTAGCGGAGGGTGCTACCGCCATTCAATGTAATTACCGAACCGTCATTAAACCGGAAAGTGGAGGTTTGCCCATAAGAGAGCTGCCGTTCATGTAATTCTGTAATGTGAGATGCTTCGGAGGGATTGGAGGACTTACTTATCTGGAATGTAAAAACGAGGGCGATGGATACCACAGCAACCAGCGCAAGACTCTTAACAACCAAAGATGTTTTTTGAAAGCCGGAAGAAGTAGTCTCCTGCTGTTCTTTTACTTTAGTAGGGGCTGCTTTGGAAAAAAAACGGGCAGCTATTAAATCTGACTCAACTTGCCGAAATAATCGTTTCTTGGATCGCTCTTTACTAATCGGAGTATGGCTGGCTTTATTTAATTTTTCTAAAACCTGCTCTAAAACCTCAGCATTACCGGGAGATTGAGCCAACCATTGCTCAACGAAATCAAGCTCTTTTGGAGTACATATCCCCAAAAGGTAATTCACTAATAACTGATCTTCCGGCGCTTTTCTCATAGGATTTAATTGTTGCCTTTATTACTAATATCCAAAAATCAGGGCCTACCCTTACTTAAAATTCATATTCTAATAAAAGGACCTTCTGAGCGCGTTGTGGGAGGGATATTTTTACAGGTACCGAAAGTCTTTCAGTTCTTCCCGGAGGATTTTGAGGGCATGGCTGATCTGCCCTTCCACTGTTTTAGGAGAAATATTCATTGTCTTGGCAATCTCCTTATAGTTCAGCCCTTCTTCTCGGCTAAGTAAATAAGCTTGTTGAGCACGTTCAGGTATTTTGGAGAGTGCGGTTTGGTAGGCGTCATCAAAATTGGGAGGATTGATTACGGGCTCTTTGGGCGGATGGGTTTTGGTCAAATCAAGAATGTGATTCTGAAGCCAGCTGTCGTATTTCTTCTGATTTCGCAGCTGCTTAAGGGCGTGGTTTCGTGCCGTTTTTATGATGTATCCCTTTACGGACGGGTGGTCGGGGTCGATATTATCCCGGGCCTCCCAGATTTTAAGAAAAACTTCCTGGGTCCAGTCTTCCAACTCCCTTGGGCACGATGTGTAATAAGACAAGAAGGAAACAATATCATCGAAATATTGCTCAAAAAAGAGTTCAAACTTTTTCCTTCCTAACATGCTTGATCTGTAACCTTATGAGGGCAATGACTTTATAATTTTATCTGATTTAAAATGTGAAATCAGGTCTAAAAATCATAATAATAATTTAATGGGGACAGCGCAGCTGATATGATGTAAACGAAAGTTAATTTATTACGTCGGCGTGGGTTCAATCAGAAAAGGTACAATGTTTAGGAGAACAATTTTTAAGGGGAGACTTTTAAAAAACCCTTTTCGTAGTTAAATACGTTTCCATCCAGTAGGGGTGATCCAACCCGGAAATCTTCACCCCATTCGTTGTTGATGCATGCAGAAATTTATCCCGGTTAATCATTACTCCTACGTGATAGGTTGTCCGCCCGGTTTTGAAAAAGACCAAATCCCCCGTTAGAACCTGTGATTTTTTTACTTCTTTGCCGGACTGCAATTGCTCGCGGGTGGTTCGGGGTATCTGCATCCCAAAATAATCTTCAAACACCACCTGCATGAAAGCGGAGCAATCGATCCCATCATAGCCTGATCCTCCCAACAGATATGGGGTTCCTTTCCAGTCGTTGTAGGCGAGCTCTAAAAATTCCTGCTTCTCCTGAACGGAGGGTGGCATGGAATATTCAACAAAGGTGCCGGACTCTTTACCGGATCTTGTATCATTTTCGTCAGCGTCAGAAGGAGTGGAAGCCGGTGGATTTCCGGGTGAGTTCTCTTCCCAGGGAATAGTGCCTCGTTCTACCGTTCCACAACCCGCAAACAGAAATAAAGCCAAACCAATAAGTGTACCCTTTGTCATAGCCGGATGATTTTTATTCTCGTCTGTAAATATAATGGGATATGCTTACTTTTAAATATCGAATTCTGATTTTCAGAAAACCAATTACAACACAATGAATCTATTAGTCAATATTGATCATGTAGCTACTCTTCGGAATGCGCGGGGTGAAGGATACCCCGACCCTATTGAAGCAGCAGAGGTTTGTGAAAAAGCAGGCGCTTCGGGCATCGTATTTCATTTACGGGGAGACCGGCGCCATATTCGGGATGAAGATGTTTACCGGTTGAAAGAATCAGTTCGCGGTACCCTGGATTTTGAAATGGCTGCCTCAGATGAAATGATTGATATCTGCACTGATATTGCACCTCATTTATGTACCCTTGTGCCGGAAGGAAGGGAAGAGCTGACTACCGAAGGCGGATTGAAAATGAAATCGGTAATCGATGATTACAAAAACCGGGTATTCCCAAAGCTGAAAGAAACGAATATTGAAATCAGCCTTTTTCTGGATCCCAATCCCGAGGATATTGAATTGGCAGCAGAACTTGGAGCCGATGCTATTGAATTACATACCGGAACGTTCGCTAATGCCGATCCTCAAAAACGCAGGCACGAACTTACAAGATTGAGAAAAGGAGCCAAGCTGATAAACGAGTTAGGCATGAAAGTAAACGCCGGACATGGCTTGAACCTTGACAACCTCCCTGATTTGCTGGAAACGGTACCGCATTTGCATGATGTAAGCATTGGCCATGCACTGATCAGTAAATCCGTTTATTGGGGATTGGAAAAAACCGTGAAGGCGTATTTAGAGATTATGGAGGATTATGCCTGAACGTACCCCATGGTGTAATTCTGCAATTTGAAAACCTCTGCCAAACATATCGCCGATCGTATCCGGTTGATGATTGCCACCAAGCAGTTTCAGGTGGGGGAAATGCTGCCTTCAACCCGGGAGCTTGGGCAACAGCTGGAAGCCAGTTTTCATACCGTAAGAAAGGCCTATCACATACTTGAAGAAGAAGGTTTGATTCTGGGAGAGCAGGGACGCGGATTCACCGTAAAAAATCAAACAACCCTGCTGGACAAATCTGCACGGCTGGAAGTTGGGGGAGAAAAGATTCAGGCTCTGGTAGAAGAGCTGGTGGGCTATGGACTGGATGAATCAGAGATAGAATTACTTTTCCAGGAACAGCTGGGTTTTATGGAATGGCCCGATCGCATTCAAACCTGTGCAAGTGTGGGTGAGAACCATGAGCTGGGTAAAATGCTTTCGGATGCAATCAAAAAACAGGTAGGCGTAAAAAGCCAGGTTATTGATGTAGATGAATATGAAAGTGCGGCAAAATACGATGCTCTATTTGTGCCCATTCACCTAATGAGTAATTTCAGAAGTCTCAGGGAAAGCCTGCTCATTATTCCCATTGTGTATGATTATGACCCTGATATTTTACTCTCAATGGTTGACCGTGCGGCAATTGCAACGATCGGCTTGGTGACGGGCAGCGAGGAAACCATACCCAAGATTATTGATGAACTGAAACGGTCGATTCATTTTGAAGGCTCGTTTGTTGCAGGAACCATTTATGGAAAATCTTTACCGCTTTTTGTTCGCGAATCAGACCTTATCTTATACACCCCTGAAAGCGCCCGGCTGGTGGAACAGAAAGTGCCGGAGCGAAACCGGTTACGGCTCGAATATTTGCTGTCAGAAAAAAGCTCCGAAATGATTCGGGCCGAACTCTGGGATCAGTAGGAAATTTTAAATTAGGAATGCTAAATGTTGAATTACATGTGGTACTAATTCAACATTTAGCATTTAACATTCATCATTCATCATTACATTGATAAAAAAAGTTATTACACAGGCTCTGGAAGCCATTGCTAAAGAAATTGAAGCTGTTCGGGAAACCCCATCTACCGACGTGCTGATGAACGGCGAACTCGAAAAGATTTCAGGAGAGTATATCTATACGTTTGAGTCTCAAAACCAGGGGCTTAAGTTCGCCGAGGAAATCCGGGCCAAAATGGATGGCAAAGAATTCAAGGTCCACCCCGTAGAATTTAAAGACAAAAAAGTACGACTTGAGTTCCCCGAAAATAAAGGCCCAAAAGTTGATGAGGTATATCTGGAGTGGGAGAATGATTATGTGCTCAAAAAAATGCAGGAGCACCTGTTTACCCTGCAGGAAAAATCAAAAGAAATCCCTCAGCTTAAAGCGCTCCTGAAGCCGGAAAAGAATTTCAAAGAAAGCACGGAAAGCCCGGAGCCGGTATTTGATGACCTTCGCAACCCTTCTCAAAAAGAAGCTATAGAAAAATCGCTCAAGAACAATATTCTGTATGTGTGGGGCCCACCCGGAACAGGGAAAACAGCTACATTGGGCTTCATCATAGCCAATTTATTGAAGGAGGGGAAACGGGTGCTTTTCGTCTCTAACACTAACCGGGCAGTGGATGTAGGGTTGTTAAGCGTGATTGACGCTCTCTATGAAATTGATCCGGGGTTCAGCCTGCAGAATACGACTCGTTTCGGGGAAGCCGCACTGGATGATCCCCGGCTGGAAGACATCTTGTTTGAGCATCAGGTAAAAACAAAACTGGACAGCCGAAAAGCCGATGCCGTTCAGTTGAGTAATACGCTCAGTAAGTATGAGTCGCTGCAGGAAAAGATTGACGACATGATGCGCAACGGGGAAGAGGTTCCGGAAAAACTGGATTTAGAATGTCAGCTTGCAGGTAACAAGATAGATGAACACGGGGGAGTAGAAGAGCTGGAAGACAAAATTGACCGGCTTATGAATCTGAATGAACGTTATGAGCTGAAAAAGAAGCAGCTGGTGGCAACCACGATGGCCAAGGTTTGTACCTCCGAGTTGTTTTACGGAATCAGCTACGATGCCGTTGTTGTTGATGAAGGCTCGATGGCAGGGATTCCGTATCTGTTGTTGATGGCTGCTAAAAGCAAGAATCACCTGATTATTGCCGGCGACCCGATGCAGCTTCCACCCATCGCGATTACCAACGACCGGGAAGCCCGTGAGTTTTTGGAGCAGGACATTTTCACCTATGTATCAAAATCAGATACCACGGAAGCGTTGTTTAATTGGCACGATGAGAACCCTGAATTCACCTGCTTTTTTGATGTTCAATACCGGCTGAAAGATGACCTGGCCGGGGTGATAAGTTCTGTTTTTTACGAGGGCCGGCTGAAGTCGGATACAACCGAAGAAGAGATGAAATCCTTGCCGGATACAACCGGTTCGGTGGCGTTGGTAGATACCGCAAAGTACAATCCATATCTGGAACAGGAAACTGGAGAACGAGGCTTCAAGCCAATCAATGAAGTTCACCATAAACTGATTGAAGAAAGCCTGAAGCGCCTTACCCGAAATTATGCCCCGGAGAACATCGGGATTATAGTTCCATTCAGAAACAGCGTATATAAAGTTCGGAATCACCTTTGGGAATCCGGATTTAAAGACATTGAAGTGGGCACTATTCACACCTTTCAGGGGAGGGAAAAGTCAGTCATAATATTTGATACGGTGATGAGCGGTGAATGGCAGAATGGGAGCATGCGGCATTATTCCGTTCGGCCGTTTGACGAAGCCAAAAACGGGCTCAGTGTGCCCCGTTTGCTGAACGTAGCCTTTTCCCGCAGCAAAGAGTTATTGGTTATCATAGCGGATATGCAGCATGTGGAGAGAGTGTATGGGAAGAAATTCCTGGGACGTTTATTGCATTCCGTGAAGCAAATCTCTATTTAGGTAACACACATCACCGTTGAATCGAAGATATTCGAAAAAATTCAGCATTGATTTTAAAAAAAGGTTGAATTGTAGTTCCTAACACTCTTATATTTGGTGCTCTCTGAGAAGAGAAAAATTTATTGATATAAGCGGGAATAGCTCAGTGGTAGAGCATCTCGTTGCCAACGAGAAGGTCGCGAGTTCGAATCTCGTTTCCCGCTCAAAAAGGCAGTTAAGGAAACTTAGCTGCCTTTTTTTGTTTTACGGAGAGAAAATGCATCAGGCGAAAATTGTTTAAAGTGTAATCAGAGATAGGTATATCAAGAAACAGAGAAACGTAAAAGAGAAGAACCTCCAAGCGTCCGAAGGACCTTGGAGCGTTCGCCGGTAACTAACGCTCACGGTTCTAACCAACCACACCTCTACAACGCTTCCAGGACCTGCGGACGCTCAAAAGGTTGCATCAGGTGAACAGTGCTTTGCCATTCTCATTTCGGTTTGCCTGATCAGTCTGAAAATGCTTAGTTCAGACTTGGTGATAAGGAAACCCAGCTTTCTTAATTAATTACATAACCACATTTTATGGTTTGTCGAATGTGTGGAATGTAATCCATTTTTAAGCTGTTCAGATTATTGACTTACAATCAAAACTAATTCAATTATTATGCCAACAAAAAGAGCAGAAGCAGTTTGGAATGGAAATTTGAAATCCGGAAACGGTACAATGAAAGTAGGGAGTGGCTCCTATGAAGGTGCTTACAGTTTCGCTACCCGTTTTGAAGATAAATCAGGTTCTAACCCGGAAGAATTAATCGGGGCCGCTCATGCCGGATGCTTTTCGATGGCACTGTCAAATGAGCTGGATAAAGCCGGTTTCACACCAAATTCTGTACAGACAAATGCAGAAGTAACGATTAATCCTGGTGCCGGCGCTATTACCACCATTAAGTTGACATCCAAGGGTAATGTGCCCAATATCGATAACGATAAATTTCAGGAAATTGCTGAGGCAGCCAAAAAAGGATGTCCCGTATCCAAAGCGTTGAGTGGAGTAACCATAGAATTAGATGCCACGCTTGAAAACTAACTGGTAGATAGTAAGAAGTTCCGATATAAAACCCGCTTTAAGGCGGGTTTTTTTATATCACAAATTTTTTCATTTATTATAGCAACAGAAAGAGCCGATAAACACATAAGGCAATAGTTTTTACTATTATCAGTGCCCATTTTTATAATGATTATGCCTTCAAAAGTTTATCTATTATTCACTTTTTTCTTCATAATTGCAGCGCTTCAGCCTGTTTACGCTATTCAAGATGCGAACATCAGGAGTGAAAGTGACAGCACCCGTGTGCTCCGCTGGCTTGCTGAGGCAGAGTCGGATGTTGAACAAGGTAATTTATCAGAAGCCCGCAGAAAAACCCGGCGTGCAGACAGCCTTTCGGATGAATTGCAGTTTCAAAAAGGAAAAGCTCTGTCGCGCCTTCGGTACGCAGATATCCTGATTACCGAACGAAGACAAGATTCGGCTATCGTTGTTTTAAGTGAAGCCATTGAAAAGTATCCTGTCAGCAAGCTTAGAGTGAATTTCTACAACCTGCTTGCGGTGGCTTATTCATATAAAGGGGAAGATGCGAAAGCCATCGAAACTTATGCAGAAGCCCTTAAGTATGTATCCCGGTTAGACAGTGCTCAAATTGACAGAACCAATGCCGGCATTCGCCAAAATATGGCAAATGCTTACCTCGATTTGGGGCAGACTACCCTGGCGTTTGAGTACTACCTGGATGCGGTTCGCTTTGCTGAAATGACCCGTGACACTTCGTTCTGGGCAACAACGCTCAACAACATCGGTAACGCTTACAACCAGGAAGAAAATTACGAGAGAGCGGCGTTCTATCTTGAAAAAGCGAAGTCCCTTTCTGAGCAGAAAAACCTCAAGCCTGAGCTTTACCGAACTACCCTGAATCTTGCAAATACCCGAAACGGGCAGGAGAGGCTTCAGGAAGCATTAGATTTGTATAACGAGGCTCTGGAGCTGAATAATCAAATCCGCCCGGATTCTCCCCCGGTAATCGTGCTATATAATCTTGGAAGACTGAATGGGAAGTTGGGCAATTATGAGAAAGCAGAAGCTCAGTTTCGTGAGTCACTTGCTTATTCTCAGCAGCTGGGTATCATACAGGGCGAATACTATAATAATTTCGGCCTTGGTAACTTGTACAGAGAAATGGAGCGCTATGAAGAAGGCATTCAATACTTTGAAAATGCCAGAGATATTGCTGAAAGGTTAGGTGCCACTCCTTTTATGCAGGACATTCGGCAAAAACTCTACGAAACCAACCGGGAGGCCAACCGCTTTGAGGATGCCCTTCAGTACTTAGAATTGTACAAAGAATTGTCGGATAGCCTGACGAGTATCGAGAAAGAACAAGCACTCGCAGAACTCGAGAATCAACTTGAGCTGGATCGTCAAAATGAGGTGAACCGGTTATTGCAGGATAAACAGGCACAGCAGGAGAGGCGATTACAGGTGCAATATGTATTTATTGTAGTGGGTTCGCTGGTGATAGCTTTGATTGTGGTTCTGTTGTTAATGATGCGAAAAAGTGCCCGCGAACGTGAAGAAATAAACAGCGTGCTGGAATCGCAAAAAGAGGAGCTTATAGAGGCTAACAAAGCAAAAGATAAATTATTTGCCATCATAGCTCATGACCTGCGTACGCCTATGACTTCCATGCAGGGAATCCTCCACCTTCTTAAAGACAATGTGATTTCAAAAGAGGAACTCACTCAGCTGATTCCGGAACTTGAGATGTCCATTCAAAAAAATGTGCATGTAATGGAAGATCTGCTTGCATGGGCCAAAGATCAGTTATCGGGTGTGAAAATGGAAATCAGTGCTATCAATATCCATAATGTTGTGGATGAGATTGTCTCGAGCCATACTTTTATAGCGAACAAAAAGGGGGTAGAGGTACATCACCATATTCCGGAAGACGAGCACGTATTGGCTGATCAGAATGCCCTGCAACTGGTTGTTAGGAATGTAGTCTCCAATAGCATCAAATTTACGGGCAAAGGTGATGAAATAGAGATTAAGGCTGAGCCTAATTCCCATAATGTGAAGATTATTATCAGAGATACCGGCATAGGAATACCGGAGGAGGAAGCTGGTAAAGTATTTTCAAAGAAAGCATGGACAAGAGAAGGCACCAATAAAGAAAAGGGGACCGGTTTTGGGTTGAGCCTTTCTAAAGAATTTGTAGAGCGTATGAACGGAAAAATCTGGTTTGAAAGCACCGAGGGTGAAGGGTCCATCTTTTACATTGAATTGCCCAAAGCTTCATCAAACTAATAGAAAGATTCATACAAGCTACTGATGTGAACAATCTGTAGATAACTTCTGTGAGTTCTAATTCCCGAAACCCCGAATCATTTCTTATCTTTAACACTTACTTAATCACTTATTATCTGGAGCTTTGAATATGAGCGACAAGCCTCGCGAATATTGCGGAATCTACGGTATCTATAATCACCCCGATGCAGCCCTTCATACCTACTACGGTTTGCACGCTTTACAGCACCGGGGACAGGAATCGGCCGGAATAGTTACCTCTTATTTTGATGACGACAAAGGCCGGTACTCTATGCCCGCTTATAAAGACTTTGGCTTGGTCTTGAATGTGTTCAGCAAATCCAAAGTGTTTAAGAAAATACTGAGGGGCAAAAATGCTATAGGCCATAACCGTTATTCTACTTCAGGCTCTTCCAAAAACCCGGCCAATATCCAGCCTTTTCGGGTACACTACCGGAACGGAAACCTGGCCATTGGGCACAACGGGAATCTTTCAAATGCCAAACAAATCCGGGAGCGGTTCCGCAAAGAAGGCGTCCTTTTTCAAAGCACCTCTGATACCGAATTAATTCTGCATCTTATTTCGCACAGTGATAAGGAAGACCAGATGGATCAGATTATGGACGCACTCGAACAAATTGAGGGTGCCTACTGTCTGGTTATTCTTACGGATGACAAACTGATCGCCGTCAGAGATCCCAACGGATTCCGGCCTCTTGCCTTGGGTAAAGTGGATGGTGCATACTGCGTGTCCAGCGAAACCTGCGCTTTTGATATTAACAATGCCGAATACATTCGGGATGTGCAGCCCGGCGAAGTGATTGTGATTGACAAGGATGCCGACGAAAACAACGAGCCGAAGTCCTATTTTATACCTCCACAAGAGGGAACAGGTACCAGTCAGTGCATTTTTGAGTATGTGTACTTCTCTCGCCCCGACAGCAAGATTTTCGGTGAGATGGTTGATAAAATCCGACGTAATCTTGGTAAACAATTGGCCAAAGAGCATCCACTAACTGATATCGTGAAGAATAACACAACGGGTAAGAAACCGGTTGTTATATCGGTACCCGATTCAAGTAACACCGCCGCGCTTGGGTATGCCAGCGAAAGCAATAAATTAGGCAACGATTGTAAGTATGATATCGGACTGATTCGAAACCATTATGTGGGCCGGACTTTTATCTCACCGGGGCAGAAATCCCGCGAACAGAAAGTGCGAACCAAGTTCAACCCCGTTCGGGGAGTGATTGAGGGGCGGGTTGTTATTATCGTTGATGACTCGATTGTGCGGGGAACAACCTCCCGTTACCTGGTTGATATGATCAGAGAATGTAATCCGGCTGAAATTCATTTCTTGGTGAGTTCACCGCCGATTATCAGTCCTTGTTACTACGGAATGGACTTTCCAACTCCCAATGAGTTAATAGCTAATAAATTTGACCGGGATATCGAGAAAATGGCCAAAGAAATTGGGGTGGACAGCCTCCGGTATTTATCAGCAGACGGACTTGTTGACGCCGTTAAAGAGGCAAATCCTTCCGGCCATGATTACTGCACGGCTTGTTTTACAGGTAATTACCCGGTGCCGGTCAATTTTGGCGTTGAGAAAGAAGAAAACGAGTTGGTTTGATGTTTAACGCCCAGCCCAAATTTATTACCAGTGCCACAAAACTTGAAGAATGTCCACCGGCGAGCTTACCTGAAGTATGTTTTGCGGGCCGGTCTAACGTAGGGAAATCTTCGCTGATTAACGCCCTTCTGAATAAGAAGAATATAGCACGGACATCAAATGTGCCGGGGAAAACACAGCAGATGAATTACTATAAAATTGGTAATGAGTTTTTTATGGTTGATCTGCCGGGCTATGGTTATGCCAAAGTTCCCAAGAAAGAACGGGAGCGATGGGGTAAAAGCATCCGCAATTATCTGTTGGATCGTGAGTCGTTGAGTCTGATTCTGCACGTTGTGGATGTACGGCATGAACCCAGCCAGCTTGATGAAGATTTTTTCTACTGGATGGCGATGAATGAAAAGCCGTTTTCAGTGGTACTTTCAAAGTCGGATAAAATCTCCCGGAATAAAGTGAACCAGTCGAAAGCAAGGGTACGGCGTATCCTTAAAGAGATGAATATTGAGATTCCGATTTTACCGTATTCATCAGATTCCAGAGAAGGCGTTCCGGAGATAAAAGATCTGATTTCCGAATTTGTTAATCATTCCAAATAGAACCCGGTTTTATCCCTTCCATAAATAGATGATTTTGGCTCTCAATTTCTGGGTTAGTCGAAATCTCCGGTGTTGTAGCGTTCAGCTAATCTCTCTTCGTTAACTCTTTTGAATGCAGTCAGTGGTTCCGGGGTAAGCGAAGCAACCGTCATTTCCCGTTTACCCAAAGCGCCCTGTGAACGAGCAACTTTCCACCCGGCAGCGCACATGGCTCCACGGGCTTTTGAAGCTGCGCAGTAGGTGGCGAGAACCGCTTCTTTTTTAGAATATGAAGCCAGCCGTTCAAAGGTATGTCCGGTCCAAAGCTCTTCATTTACTTCGGGTGAAAAGGGATCGTGAAAGATGAAATCGGCTTGTACATTCTCCGGAGAAAAATCCTCAAACTTTCCATAAAAGAGATTCAACGTTGCGCTTAAGCCTGGCAAGGGGTGGAGCTTATTCAATCCCGGTTTGAGTCCATCAAAAATGCCCGGTAGCAGATCATTGAGTTCCGGATGTTTAAGATGTTCTTTGAAGTTGAACTCAGATGAGGTGCTCCGGTCAACGGGAAAAGCCTCTACCGACCAAAATTCTACGGGTATATTAAGCTCTTTCTGTTTAAGGATATCAAGCAGCAGCAGGAAATTCAATCCGGTGCCAAACCCAATTTCTAAAATGGTTAATGAATCAGCTGTATCCAGGTATGAAAGCAATCCCGGTGTTTCAAAAAAAACATGCAGGCTTTCTGATGCCGCTCCATTCGGATTATGATAAAATTGTTCAAAACTATCTGAATAGAGAGTTGAAGAACCGTCTTTGGTTTGGTGAACTTTAGGTGTCATAAAGCCAAAGATAATGCATCAGTAATCATTTAGAAACCGGTCATTCTGTTCATCCTCAATCTAGTAGACTTCTGTAAGCATATTTAAAAAAGGGCTTTAATTGCTTAAAGCCCTTTTTTGAAATAGAATTAAGTGAGTAGGTACTTATTCCTTCTCAACTGGTTTAAGCTCTACAACCACTTCTATAGTAGGTGATTCCATTTTGGTTGTTTTTACCTTTTTCTTGTACTCTTTATAGCCATCATGGTCAATTTTCAGAGTGTAGGTTTCACCGGTAGTTAAGTCTTCAGTTATGAATTCGCCCTCTTTATTTGTTTCAGGGGATTCATCTATTTTTGTGATTTCAACCTCTACCTCAGGTATAGGTTTTTCTGTTTTAGCATCTATAACCGTTCCGATTAAAGTAACATCTTCTTTAGCTTCAGCCTGCGTGTACTCTTGATCAGGGTTAGTCGTTTGTGCTGTCATCGCAATTGTGAATACTCCGAATAAAGCTGCGAATAATCCTGTACTTATTTTTTTGAGTGTACTCATAAAAGTAACCTCTCCTTATCTTTTATTAGCGATTTATGCATGTTATATGCACATATGCCAATGGCATACACTGAGAAATGTTCAGAATTCTAACTTTTGTAAACTCTTTGATGTCAAAGAAAGAGATTGAATGCTCTTTTAAGGAGGGTTAAAGAAAAGAGGGTCTAATTTGAAGACTTCAATGTAACTCTTCCATAGTTTGTTTTTGCTGAAACTGAAGCCTCTCCCGAACCGATTTTACCATTAGCTGCCCCTGATGACTGCTCCCCCTGAAAGTTAAGGTCACCACCGATTTCAACTTTATTTCCGGATAAGTCAAACATTGCATTGGTTGATAGGGGGACGAGAATAGATATGGTGCCGGCACCGGTGGTTGCCTGTGATGAATTTTGAAGATCCACAAAGTGAAGCTCAATATTACCGCCATTTGTCTGTGCCTGTACAGAACCGGATAGTTCTTCAGCAACTAAATTTCCGCCGGAAGTTTTCATTAATACTGATCCGACAATATTCTGAGCCTTTATATGTCCGCCAAGAGAGCGCAGGTTAAGTTTTCCTTCTGAATTGTTTACGGTGATATGACCTCCACTGGTTTTGGCACTTATATCTCCGGTTACATTTGTAAGATTAATGTGTCCGCCCCTGGTTTCATATACTTGTTCTCCGGTTACATTATCTGAGGTTATATGCCCGGCCTGTGTTATGGAAGAAACTTTCATGGTTTCCGGGATAATCAATGTGGCCTGTAAATGAATGTTTTGATCTTTCGATAAAGCTCTTTGGCTGCTTATTTCAAAGTTGGCACTACCTGAGTTGATGTTCGCTGAAGTATTAATCCTCGATTCAAGATCTGCCTTTGTTGAAACTTGTCCTGACGCTTCAACAGTAAATCTAATCTGATTTCCCTGACTGCCTTTAATTGTGACAGAGCCAAAGGGTAATTTAATATTGGTAAGCTCTACGTTTGAAGCATCAAACTCTTTCACATAAGCAAAAACACCCGGTGAAACTACCGTCCAGTTTCCGGGGCTTGCCGCCATTTCTTTGTTAATGGAAACAATTCCCTCTTCACGATTTATATCAACATTGATGCCTTCCTGTTCAAGTTCTTCCAGGGCTTGGTTGATCTCAGCTTCAATCTCTTCCTGAATTTCGACTGGCAAGAAATTAGTGATATTCTTGAGGTTTTTGAGATTCTTCAAGTTCTCGAGGTTCTTCAGATTCTCTAAATTTTCAAGGTTCTCGAGTTTCTTAAGCTCAACAACATGCAGCTTTTCACCATCTATGTTTATGCGAATGCTATCGCTTGCAAAGGCTGTGCGTTTGGGCTTTTCAGGTTCAGAGTGCTGCCCTACGATGTATAAGGCAATACCTACAAAAAAAAGGCCGGCTAATATTATTTCCCAGGATGTTCTCTTCATGTGTCCTTCTGTTTTTGTGACCCGTAAAGGTACGATTCGCTGCTGTAAAGGTTACGTTGAATCAGATAATATCCTTATCATCAGCAAACGTTTGAATTCAAAGAATACGCATGCATTCCCAAATTAAACAACTCACTGATAAATATATCCAGTACGCGGTCGAAACGCGCAGATATTTACACCGGCATCCGGAGGTTAGTTATAAAGAATTTGAGACCACAAAGTTCATTAAATCTGAGTTGGAGAAAATTGGCATTCCATTTGAAAGTCCCCTTGAAACAGGTTGCGTGGGGATAATAGAAGGGGGAAAAAAATCAGACCGTGTGATTGCTCTCCGGGCAGATATTGATGCGCTGGCCATGGAGGAAAATGGGGAAGCAAAAAAAGATTTTATATCCCAAAATCCCGGAGCTGCACATTGTTGCGGTCACGATGCTCACACTTCCAACTTACTGACGGCTGCTAAAATTTTGAAGGAGCTTCAGGCTGAAATTGAAGGAAAAGTTCTGCTTGTATTTCAACCGGGGGAGGAGAAGCTGCCCGGAGGCGGAAGGCTTTTAAGTGAAACGGGTTTCCTCCAAGATCAGGGAGTACAAGCTATTTATGGATTGCATACCTCCCCCATGCACAAGCCCGGCACTATTGCTACCAAAGTCGGCCCGTTGATGGCAGCACCCGATGAATTCGAAGTTGAGATTATTGGTAAAGGCGGACATGCAGCCCGGGCACACGAAGCGATTGATCCGGTGGTTTTATCCGCCCAGTATATCAACGCGGTTCAAACCATAGCCAGCCGAAGCGTGGACCCAACCGAACCGGTAGTGGTTACAGTAGGAAGGGTCGAGGGGGGGACGGCTCATAACATCATCCCCGAGAAAGTAAAACTTTGGGGAACAGCCAGAACGCTTACGGCCGAAACTGCAGACTTAGTTCATAACCGATTGGAAGCGTTGGTAAAAGGAATCACGGAATCGGCCGGAGGCAGCTACAAGTTTCAATTGAACAAAGGATATCCGCCGGTGATAAATACAGAGAAAGAAGCCCGTACTGTGCTTGAGACTATGGCCGGCTTGTTTGGCGAAGAATCGGCTATTGAGTTAAAACGCCCAATTATGGCCGGAGAAGACTTTGCATTCTATCAGGAGCATTTTCCCGGAGCGTTCTTTTTTGTGGGAAGTGGAAGCGAAGAATATGATTCCAAATATCCATGGCATCATCCAAAATATAATGTTGATGACCGGTTTTTTGAGGTTGCAACTCCACTCATGGCTTCTTTAGTTTTTGACCACAAATGATACAGGCTGAACGATCTTATTGGGAGTCCAAACTATATGGCCGGAAGTTTGACTTAATTGTGCTGGGTGCCGGCCTGACGGGACAGTCTATCGCTCATTTTTTTAAAAAAAATAACCCGGCCAAAAAAGTACTGGTGGTGGATCGTGGATTCTATCCCATCGGCGCCAGTACCCGAAATGCCGGTTTCGCATGCTTCGGTTCGGTGACCGAACATATGGCTGACATGGAGATTGAGGAAGAGAGCAAGATCATTGATCGCATCCGGAGAAGAATACATGGATTGGGATTACTGCGCCAGACTCTGGGTGATAAAAACATTGGTTACCGGGAACCCGGGGCTTATGAAATTTTCACTGATGCCCGGGTTTATGAACAGGCTTTAGAGCATCTCGATATTTGTAACCGGTGGCTGAGGGAAGCGGCCGGGTTAGAGGAGGTCTATCAAAAGTGCGAGCATAATGGATTTCCGGCAATTAGTATAAAACAGGAAGGTTGTCTGCACCCCGGTAAAATGATGCGGACTCTTTATGAAAAGAATCTGGCAGCGGGCGTGGAATTCCGGTGGCAGTCGCAGGTAGAAAGTATAGATCAGGACAATGGAGTACTGATTCTTGAAAACGGTATTGAGCTTGAAGGCGAGCAACTGGCTGTAGCTACCAACTCATTCACATCAACCCTTCTCGATGATATTGATATAAAGCCCGGCCGTGGATTCGTGTTTGTGACAAAACCCATCCCTAACCTGCAGTGGAAAGGCACCTATCACTTTGATCGTGGCTACTATTATTTCCGGGGAGTGGAAGGGGATCGATTTCTTCTCGGAGGAGCCCGAAGTTTAGACATTGATGTTGAAACAACAACTGAGTTTGGGACGAACCAAAAAATCAAAAAAAGCCTTACATCATTCGCAAATGATGTTTTAAGGCTTCCCGAGGGTTGGGAGATTGACACGGAATGGTCGGGAATTATGGGTTTCACGAGCACTAAAAGCCCGATGTTGCAGCGCATCAATAATAAGACATCGGTGGTAGCCGGCCTCAGTGGAATGGGAGTGGCGTTAGGCATGCAGCTGGGCAAAGAAGCCGCAGAAGTGATGAAGTGACCAAAAAAATATCACTATATCACTATATCACCCCATCACTATTCACTTCGTTTTAGCCGTCATAATGTCTTTCCATTCAGTGGTATATCTTTTACTCAGATAATTTTGGTTCATTTTCCAATTTGCCTCTTCGCTGTTTTTTCGATGTTGCCCAGTGGCGGCGAAGGCAGCGGTGTTCCTGCCGTGGCGTGTGTTAATCTGATCTATGCAATTCATTAAGTGAAACTGCTTCTGCGTATATAATTCGGGATCAAATAAGTCCATTTGTACTTCGCTGTGGGGTACAATCCCGGTTAACATTACCGCTGCTTTTTTGAACTTGGTGTCCGGCTGGAATACCGATTTTGAAATGGCCATTCCGGCTTGAATCATAGTTGGGGTGTGGGCCGTAGGAACCTGGAAAAAGTGGCCGCCACCATATTTATACTTACCCTTCAGGTTGTCGTAGCGGTCTCCAATCAGTGTAACATGCATGCAGGATGCCACGCTTTTCTGGGCACGCAGCTTTTCTCCGGCACGACTTATGTACGTGGCTACCGCTTCCTGAATGGGTTCCAGGTTGTACAGGGGCTTCCCAAACATGCGGGAGGTAAGAATGCCTTTACGGGAATCGAGGGCATCGCTTAGTTTCATACAAGGGAGTCCGTTGAGCTCCAGCACCGTTCGTAGTCCCGTCACATTCAGGTGCTTTCGGACCCATCGTTTATAATCGACTTTCTGTTTAAGATCGTAGGCGGTCTTTACGTCAAACCGGTTTAAGCGGACCGTGAGTCCATGCCCGATTCCCCATACTTTTTGCAACGGCATGTTTTTCAGGATTTGATCTACGACGGGGTTATCACACAAGCTCAAAACACCATTATAAACGGGATTTCTCTTCGCTGTTTCATTAGCGATTTTGGCCAGTGTTTTACTCGGGGCAATACCTACAGAAACCGGAATTCCCGTCCACTTATAAACCGTCTCTTTGATGTGGCGTCCATACTCCTCTAAATCA
This sequence comes from Gracilimonas sediminicola, assembly GCF_024320785.1. Lineage (NCBI taxonomy): Bacteria > Pseudomonadati > Balneolota > Balneolia > Balneolales > Balneolaceae > Gracilimonas > Gracilimonas sediminicola. The sequence goes on along the minus strand of NZ_JANDBC010000002.1, from coordinate 581,910 downwards.
GAAAAGGTGTTGGTGGAAACTTCCGCAAATGCTTCATCAATACTGTACACCTCAATATCGTGAGTAAGGTGCCGCAAGGTTTCCATGACCCGGTTCGACATATCTCCATACAGCGGATAGTTCGAAGACCGGACGGTCACGTTCTTTTCCCTGAAAAATGTACGAAACTTAAATTCGGGTGCCCCCATCGGGATATCGAGGTCTTTAGCCTCCTCAGATCGGGCAATTACGCAGCCGTCATTATTGGAGAGAATTACAATGGGCTTGCCTTCCAGGGAAGGGTTGAATGCACGTTCGCACGAGGCATAAAAGTTATTACAGTCAATCATTGCATAAGCAATGGAGCTTCGGTTATTGAAGTTTTCGAGGTTCAGGATCATACTTCATACCGGTGAATGACGTGAGTGATTACTCCCCAAATGAGCCAATTGGTATCGGGGTGGATGGTGATCGGTTCAAACCGGGAATCATCAGAAATTAAAAATAGCCGCGACCCTCTCTTAACCAGCCTTCTGATTACGGGTTCCTCCTCGATCGCGGCTATCACAATATTTCCATCTGATGGATGTACGGATCGATCCACCACAAGGATATCTCCATCCTGCACCCCCGATGCCTTCATCGCGTTTCCTTCAGCCCGCACATAAAACGTAGCAGCGGGGCGGTGTACAATCAATTCTTCCAAGTCCAGCGGTTTTTGGAGATGATCGGCCGCCGGAGATACAAATCCGGTCTCCGCTTTTTGAGAAAGTTTTACCTCGTTTCGCTGTTTTTTGGCCGACCCTCCCTGGTAAATTTTTAGTCCCTCCATACGTACCTCTTTGCTTACATATATTATATGTGTAAAATATGTGTATCACCGGAAAGAGTAAACTATTATCTCAAAAATTTAGTTTGCTAATCGGAAATCAGGATACAATATTAGCGCAAATCAAAAGGGCAGTATGGATTGGCTTTACTTAATCGGATTTATGGGCGTGGGCTTCGCGGGGATGGAAATTGTTTCGTATTGTGTGCACCGGTGGTTATTTCACGGGATTCTTTGGAACATTCATGAGTCTCATCACAAACCGAACCATGGTTTGTTTGAACTGAATGATATTTTCTCGCTGTTTTTTGCCGGTGTTTCCATTTGGCTGATGGTAGAGGGGGCCATCACTATGTTTACATCGCCGGCATTTGGGATTGGGGCAGGCGTTGCCGTTTACGGAGTGTTGTATTTTATCATTCACGACCTCTTTGCTCATAAAAGATTTGTGCCCTTCAGCAGTGATAATAAAATTATGAAGCTGATCCGGCGGGCTCACCAAAGACACCATCAGGATGTGGACAAAGAGGGGCATGAGCCTTATGGACTGTTTCTCTTTCCTTATGATGAATACCCGGAGCGGAAGCGCAAATTTGACCGGTGATGAACATTAGAATTCCGCAGGGAGGAATCCTATGCTTGAGTACCGGAAAAGATCAGTATAACAATGAAGTATTGCATTAAGCATCCAAGTATTCCGGATCACAAGTACGCCGTTTACGGCCGCGGCTTTAACCTTCAGTAAACTGCTCTTTCAAGGCTTTCATCTGCTCAAAATGTCTGCGTTGGTGGGCTTCCTGTACACCAAAGCAGGCTGTCAAGGACATGGGTACAAATTTGATAATAGGATTGCGGGTTTTTATCCGGTCCAGATTTAGCTGTTCCAACTTGGCTTTTTTGATTAAGTGAATGAATTCGTCCTGAAGGGAAAGGAAGTCAGAAAGTACTTCTTCTCGATTAATCTCGTCCACATTTTTCGGTTCAAAAGGTTTAACGGTAGGAACCGCACGGTTGTACTGAGGACTTACAATATGTATAAACCACCGAAAGAGGAAGTTGGGGGTAAAGGGCTCACCGCCTTTCGCTAATTCTTCATCCGGCCTGTTGAGCCCTTTTTTGATTTGCGGTAAATATTCATTCCCGGCCTGTAAAAGATGGTTCAATATTTCGCCCATACACCATTTGTCTTCATTCGGTTTTCGCAAAAACACATCATTATCTACGCTTTGGACAAGATCTTCGGCCGTTATTTTAGCCTGCTCAAAAGCATCCAAAAAATAATCATAGGTGTAGGCTGAGTTTTTCATATCAGAAAAGTTATTGAGGTAAAAGATTCCAAAACAAACAGATTTAGGATTTCATCTGATGCGGGAATCCACTTTATTTGGAACATCCATTTCATCAAAGTATAGAATCATGCATTCACAAAAAAATCGTTTGTTTCTCATTATAATTGCCGCTCTTCTTTTTCCGGTTTGGGCTACGGCTCAGGGAGTTTTGAGTTTCGAAGATGTTATGAAATTTGAAGACATCGGCTCCATAGAACTGTCAGCGAGTGGCGATTGGGTTGCTTATGAAGTGTGGCCCGATCGTGGTGATGGCCGGGTGGAGGTGAAAAGCATAAACGGACGGAATACCTATTCTATCACTTTAGGTGCATCGCCCGAAATCACACAAAACGGGACCTGGGTAGCTGCTTTCCGGAAGGTACCCCTGGCGGAAGAACTTAAATCCGACAAGAATAAACCGAAACAAGGACTGTCTTTACTTTCCACAAGCGATGGCTCGATCACGGAGTTTGACAGTGTTCGTTCTTTTGCTTTTTCAGAAGATGGAAGCTGGCTTGCCATTCAGCATCATCAGTCTAAAGAAGTGGAAGACCTCAAATCAGGGAATAAGAAGTTAGGTACAGAGGTTACGCTCTGGAACACCGAATCAGGCTCTGTTTTCTCTTTGCCATTTGTGCGGAAAATGGAGTTCGACAGCCTTTCCAACTACCTGGCCTATTCTGTGGCGGATACCTCTGGCGCTGAAAACGGGCTGTATGTTTTTGATTTGAATGATCAGGATTCCCGGGCTATTGACCTGGTGGAAAACGGATTATACGGAAACCTGACCTGGGACTATGATTTGCAAAAACTGGCATTTACCAAAGCTACGTATGATACTTCTTATGTTGAAAGTAATGCTTCGGTTCATATCTGGAATACGCAAAATGAGGAGTTGTCAACGCTGTTAAATGCCGATGCCGGAAATGAGGGATATGTGCTGCGATCTAACAACGAGCTCACTTTTACCAATGATGGGCAACGACTGTTTTTTGGCTTCATGGATGCTGAAATGGCGGCGCTGGATGCCAGGAAAGATGCTGCTGAAGACGATGAAATAGATATCTACGACGTGGATGATATCATTGAAGACCGGGGACTGGATATTTGGCATGGAGATGATCCCCGAATCAAAACGCATGAAAAGAAGAGCTGGAATTCAACCAAAAACCATCTTTACCTCGCCGTATATCATTTGGATAGCGATGAGTGGGTTCAGCTGGCCGACCATGAAATGCCTGAAATTGATATTGCTCATAATCCGAATGTGGTATTGGGAAGTTCTCAGGTTCCTTATATGAAAGAAATGACCTGGGAAGGATTCTTCAACGACTGGTATTATGTAAATCTGGAAACCGGAAAGCGTACGTTGATTGGGAAGAAACTTTCGGAAGGGGTTAGCCTTTCGCCCGGTGGTACGTTTGCTGCATTTTATGTAAACAAGCACTGGAATCTGCTTGATATTGAAAAAGGGGTAACCCGGAATATTACCGCAAACCTGGAAGTGCCATTCTATAACGAAGATCATGACTACCCATCCCGGGTGCCCGATTACGGTATCGCCGGTTGGGTTGAAGATGATCGTGCTGTAATGATTTATGATAAGTACGACATCTGGAGATTTCCAACCGATTTCAGTGAGCCCGTCTCTATTACCGATGGGGCCGGCCGGGAAGCCAAACGGATTTTCCGCATAGAAAGAATGGATAAGGATTGGGGGGAACCGTATGCCAATAATGAGGAGTTATTACTGACTTCCTATCACGACCTGAAGAAGAATTTCGGATTTTACTCAGCTAAAGTAAATCAAACAGGTGTCAGTCGGCTGCTGGAAGAAGACAAGAAATTTACTTTTGTGGATAAAGCGAAAGATGCGAATACGATATTGTACAAGCGGGAAGCCTACGACGAATTTCCCAATATCTGGGTGGCTAACAACCGGCAGTTTAAACGAAAAAATAAGCTGACCAATCTTCATGAAGACCTCCATAAAAAATGGAATTGGGGGAAAGCTGAGCTCATCGACTGGTTAAGCTTGGATGGAAAGTATATTCAGGGTGTGGTCATCAAACCGGATAATTATGATCCTGATAAGCGGTATCCGATTATGACGTATTACTATCGGTTTTTTACCGATCGCTTGCATGATTTCAATGAGCCGAAGACCAATCACCGCCCGGTTTTTGCTCAATATGTGAGTGACGAATACGTCGTTTTTCTTCCTGATATTCGCTTTGAAATTGGTCGTCCGGGCTTTGCGGCAACCAAGAGCTTGGTGCCCGGCATACAGAAATTGATTGAGATGGGTATCGCCGATGAAGATAAGCTTGGTCTTCATGGCCATTCCTGGAGTGGCTATCAAACGGCCTTTATGGTTACCCAAACCGATATTTTTGATGCTGCGGTTTCCGGTGCACCGGTAAGTAATATGACCAGTGCGTACAGTGGCATCCGCTGGGGATCAGGGCTTGCACGGCAGTTTCAATACGAAAGAACTCAAAGCCGCATTGGGCAAAGCCTGATAGAAGCTCCTGAAAAGTACATTGAAAACTCACCGGTGTTTTTTGCGGATAAAATCACCACTCCGATGCTCATCATGCACGGAGATGCAGATGGAGCCGTGCCGTGGTATCAAAGTATTGAGATGTACCTGGCTATGCGACGCTACAACAAGGATGTGGTATTTCTTCAGTATCACGATGAACCGCATCATCCTCAAAAATTTTCCAATAAACTGGATTACGCTATTCGGATGAAAGAGTATTTCGACTATTACCTGAAAGGGGAAGGTGAACCGGAATGGATTATAAAAGGAGAAGCATATATGGGAGATTAGAAATTTGAAATTATGAATGTTGGATTACAGTGATTCAACATTCATAATTCAAAATCTCCGCCCCATTCAGAAAAGAATTGATCAACGAATTCTTTCATAAACTGATGTCGCTTTTCCGCTTCTTTTCTTCCGGCTTGGGTGTTCATCCGGTCTTTGAGCAGAAACAGCTTCTCATAAAAATGATTAAGGGTTGGTCCGGTGCTTTTCTTGTAGGCTTCAAAAGTAGCATGGCTTTCAGGCTTAATTTCCGGGTTGTATAGTTCGCGGCCTTTATGTCCGCCATAAGCAAAAGCCCTCGCAATCCCGATGGCGCCTAAAGCATCCAGCCGGTCAGCATCCTGTACTACTTTTCCTTCAATGGAATCCATCTTCGTTTCAACTTCAGCGCCTTTAAATGATACATCTCGGATGATGGTGCATACTCTGTTGATGATGGACTCACCAACACCGAGATTTTCCAGCCAATTTCGGGCAGTGGCCGGCCCGATTTCCTCATCCCCGTCATGAAACTTATGATCAGCAATGTCATGCAGTAAGGCTGCCAGTTCCACGATAAAAAGATCAGCATCTTCAATCTTTGCCAGCTGAAGTGCCGTGTTTCTTACCCGGTGTATGTGCCACCAATCGTGACCGGTTCCTTCACCCTGCAATTTCTTTCTTACGTACTCTTCTGTTTTTTCAATGATTTCTGAATCCATGGTCAAAAATTCATGCATGAACAAAGTCCTTCAATTACATTTATTTTGAGGGAGTCGATTCGGGAAAGAGAAGCTTCCACGTTTTCCTTTTCTATTTTTCCCTCTCGCAGCAGTTGTTGGATGATGCCTATTGCCCGTTTAGCTATTTGTTCATCATAAGCGTGATTATTGCCCAAAACCAGTATATCTACCCCTGCATTAATGGCCTGTTGAAGGGCATTTTCCAGGCTGTACTTGCTGGTGATGATGGGTTTTTGAAGATCATCAGAAAGTATAACACCATCATAACCGAGGGAATCACGAAGTAATCCTGTGATCGTTTTTTCGGACAGGGTTCCGGGCCATACGGAATCAATATTGGCATTGAAGCTGTGTGCGGTCATGATTCCCCAAACGTCCCGATCTGATGAAAGAAGGGCACGATAAGGCTGCAGGAAATCATCCGTCCAAATACCAGTTACGTCATTTATCGAATCCGAAGGGTGATAGTCGCTGCTGTAACCCGGAAAGTACTTGGGTACGCTGAAGAGTAATTCCTTGTCATATTCATCAAGAATGTGGCCCGCTTGCTGCGTTACCACATCGGGATCAGAAGAAATTATCTCCGGATTTGGAGCTTGATTTGACGGGGTTTGTAAATCCAAACGAGGATTGAAATTGGTGTTGAGACTAAGAACCGTAAATTCCTGTGCATATTTCCTGGAATAAGAAACAGATGATGCTGAATCCTGAAGAAAACCTTTTTTTAATTCCTCTGAGTCATTATATAAACTGTGGAGCGGTGACTGAAAGCCGCCATCCTGATGAACAGCGATTATTGGTGAAATGGGAGCGTTTGCAATCAGATCGCTGGAAAGTTTGAGCAGTTGGTCTTGCGACTCAATATTTCTTCCAAAACTCTCAAGTTCGTAATCGTAGTCATAGAGAACGACCCCGCCGATATTTAATTCCTTCAGATCTTTTACTATCGGGTGGTTGTCGTCAATTTCTGTACCACGGAAACCCAGAACCAGCATTTGTCCCAGTCTTTTTGAATCGATGACTTCTTCTTGTTGAGGGACCTTTTGTTGGCAACCATAGAAGGTGGACAAGATTATCAGAATGGGTAACAGTCGAATCATCAGTTTAGTTGGTTTTTATATTCGGATAGTAAACTGTCTAAAACAGGTGTGAAATTAAAGGAGGGACGAACATCGTTATATCGGGCAATTTCCCCATTCGGATCAACTAAAATATAGAACGGAATTCCCCCGCCTTTATAGGCTTTGAACGTCTTTTCATCAAACCCATTGCCTCCGTAAAGCTGAACCCATGGGAGTTCCAGTCGCTTAATATCCTGCACCCAAACCAGGCTGTCGGCTTCATTGGAAATCCCGATGATTTCGAGTTCATCACGTGAGTAATTGGCGTAGATATCTTTCATGTAGGAAAACTCTTCCAGGCAAGGCTGGCACCATCCCGCCCAAAAATCGAGCAGTACAAACTTACCCCGGTAATCTTTCATAGTATGGATATTTCCATCTATATCGGGCAGGGAAAACGGAACAGCTGGCTGGCCCGGGGAAACTGATTTGATTTCATTGTAGAAGTAAGTTAGGAATTCGGTGTACTCAGGATAATCAGAAAAGTCTTCCAGGTAGGCTTCATAACTTGGAGTTGCCGTTTCCAAATCCTGCTCTCCAATTCGTTCTGCCACCAGGTACATTCGGGCGTGAGCCATTGCATCACGACTTTCTATATGGTCTAACACCTGAAGGCGTTTCTCATTCAGTTCCTCATAGGCCAATCGTTTGATATCATATTCAGACAAATCTTGCCCGTAAGCAGACTTAACGCTGTCGTAAATGCCAAAAGTGCGAGCGTAATAGTGGGCAAAGTCACGTATTCCTGCTCGCTGGGCCTTCAGTGATTTTATGGTGAAAAAATTGAGGGAATCGGCCAAAGAAAAAACGTGCTCTCTGGCAGAATCAGCATCAAAATTTTTATTGAACCGCTGATTGTATTCAATAGATCGGACAGCAAATACAAGGTGCTCGCCGATTGCTTTCAGATAATAATCACGTAGTGGCGTGCCGGAAAGGTGCTTTTCAGCAATTTGGTATTTTCTTTCACTCAGCTCAAGCAAGTTGTTATCTTCCCCAACCTTAATCTTTTCTTCCTCAATGGGAATCTGTGTCTCGATTTCTTCAATCTCAGTCAGGTAGCGATTATATCGTTCACCCCAAGATTCAGGATAACCTTCCACGCTTACATTTTCAGGGAATGCAGCCCTCAGTATGGTGATTTCTAAATCAGCTCCGGGGGATAAGATAAAAGGATATGATTCATCGTTTATCAGCAAAGTGCGAATATGCCGGGAGGATACAGGAGTGGTAAAAGAGAAAGAGCCTTGATCGGATACGTTCAGGGTATCTCTTAGCACCGGGGAGTATTTGTAATGAACAGGTTGTTGCTGAATGACGAGGTTGGCATCTCCGAGGTAATCGATGCTGCCCTGTAGGGATGCCGGGTTATTTCCGCAGGAGACAAAGACAAGTGCGAAGATTGTTAAATATTTGAAGGCGTTAGTAGCGGGCATGGAAGTCCAATAATTAAAATCGTTTAATATTCTTACTGATTAAGGAAAATACTGTAACATTATTGTGTGAGATACTCTTCTAAATAAAAGAAGTAAAGAGCGAAATAACTTTTTTAAAAAAAATTGAAAAAAATGTGTAACAAAGAACGATCAGCTTACTCTTGTCAGAGATAATTTGATATGGGTAGTACAAATGACGGCAATTACGTGCTATATGAGGTATAAAGGCGGTAAATTTTCGAGTTATTTGTTGTTGAACGTTTCATTATCACATCACAGTTAGTAATCACAACTATTATAATAACGAAAATGATAGAAAGTAAGATTAATAAAGAATTAGAGAGGAAGATTGATCTGTATGTAAACGGTCGGCTTGATGCTGAGCAGGTTGATGAATTGTGGTCTGAACTTATTCAGGATGAATATTACATGGACTACATGAAAAGCGTTGCCAATTTAAAGGCCGTCATCGACCGTAAGCAAGCAGCAAAACCATCTTCCAAAGTACACTCTTTCCGAAAAGTTGCCCAATATGCTGCGGCAGCTGCTGTAATTTTGATAGCATCGGTAGTAGGGGTGTTAAATATGAATCCTTCCGGTGACTTCTCGGTAAGCCCGATAGCACAGATTGGATTAGATGTTGTTAGAGATGCTGAAGGGGTTTCTGCTACTGTTACCAGCGATGTAATTCGAAGAGCTATTCGTTTGGCTACCGATGGGGAGGTTCAGGAAGCGATTTCATTGCTCCAATCCGAGCTGGAAGAAGCCACAGAGCCACAACTAAAAGCTGAGATTGCATTGAGCTTAGGTTCAATTCAGTATAACAACGGCAACTATTCATCCTCTATCGAAAATTTCAAAATTGTTACTGCACAAGAAAACATAGAAGTACTTACTCTTGAAAAAGGGTACTGGTTTTTAGGTAACACGTATTTCCAATTGGATCGTCTTGAAGAAGCGGGAGATGCTTTCCAAAAAGCCTATGAACTCAATGGTGCTTACAGCCGAGTCGCAAAAACATATGTGGATGCGCTGGAAAACGTGAGCAGATAGAATAGAATTCTGACTGTGTTGCACACGTAATTTACCGGCGAAAGAAATATGAGAAAGAGCTTATACTTAATTAGTGTAAGCTCTTTTTTTATCTAAGTAAGGCGGGCGGGCGCGGTGACTTCTTGGTTTGGTTAAGCGCTCTCTTCTTTTCTGTAAGTGATAAACCCAGCCAGCAGACCTGTAAGAGCTAACAGTGAAAACATTAGGCCGGCATTTGTTGATTTGTTTGTAACCGGCGAAGGATTCCCGATCATCATATATGCTCCCCAGAAATGCGGATTGGCATTGGCTCTTTTTAACTGGTTGAGTTTTGCCTGTCTGATGGCCTCACTTTTAGTTTCACCTTCATTAAGTAAATCATAAAAATCGGTTGCAAACTCCGAAGCAACTTTATCATTTACCGACCACAGGTTTAAAGCCAGGCTTTTGGCCCCGGCATACCTGAGGGCACGACTAATCCCCATAATACCACTTCCCTGAATGTAACTTCCGGATCCGGAACTGCACGAATTCAGCATAATGAATTCACTGTTTAACGGGGTATCAAATAACTCATAGGCATACAGAGCCTGATCGGACTGTAAGGTATCGGAGTCAGAAGAATTCTTTAAGTAAATGGTGGAGAAAAGAGGGTCTTTCTCAGAGACTTCGCTATGCGTGGCAACATGAACAAGCCGGGAAGTGCCTACTTTCTGTTTAAAAATATCTTTAGTGGCAGCATCACCGGTAAATACTTTTTTGTTATTGAAGGATGAAAGAACATTCGTGATGTTGTTTGTTTCTACCGTAGCATAAGGTAAAGATGGCAAATTTGTGCCTTTAAAATTTTGAAAGTCTGAAATGGCAAAGCCTGAAAAGTCAGTTTCCGTAGAGGCAGAAAAAGTACGGCGGTTGCTATCAAATTCTTTCAGTGATGTAAAATATCGGAAGTGATAATCTTCAATTAAGTATCGGGTACTGCCAAAACTGATCGGTGAATCAGGTTTTTCGGTAGGCAGAACCTCAAGGGGAATTCGGTACAGGTAATTATCCGGTACAACTGAAATCTGTTTTATTTGATTTGGGATGTCCTTCAGGTCCAGAATCTCGTGAAGCCGGTAAAGCTCAAGCAGGTTTGTGTTTCCGGATGCCAGGTTATCTCCAATTTGCGAGAATAAAGCCTGGCGCTGCTTATCAAAGGTGAAAAATTTTATCCTGATTTGGGAGGAAGTCAGGTAACTGACATACAGTTTTGTGCCCACTTCGGTGAAATGAAGCAAGAGTTCATCATCATTTAAAGAACGCTGGATCGACCAAATTGGGGGCAAAGGCTCTTCTTTGTCCAGGTTTACATCTGCCAAAATTTGATTCCTTGCAGCAGAAATACGATCGATTTGAGTGTTTATTTGGAACCGCTCTTCTTGAGTCGCATTCAGATATTTTTTTCTGAGGGACTGAATGCGCTGGTTTAATTTTTTCTCTTCAGCTAATTCCTCTTCAGTAAGCTTGGCTGCTTTAACTAAAGGACTGTTATAGAGCGTAGCGTCGTTTATGGTTTTTAGCCGGTCTAAAATTTCCAGTGCTTCGGGGCTTCTGTTATTATCAATAAGCAGTTCGACAATTAGCTCAAAAGCATCCAGGTATTCATCCTCTACCGACCAGTACCCTTCCTGTGTGTCGGTATTATTCTTGGCACGGTCAATTACCTGATCAATGACGGGTAAAAGATTATCTATCGCGGCTCTGTCATTACCGGATAAGCTGAAGTAGTTCGATTTGACGGTTTGATATTTAACTGATAATTGAAAATCCATATTCTCAAGCGAATAGAGCTGGACATCTTCCAGGTTTTTGGCGGCTTCTGTAATTTTATTCTGCTTTAAATCAATAGCTGTAAGATTGACTACGGCATCTAAATAATCAGGAGTATCTGAGCGGGAAAGGGTTAGTTGCTTTACGTTCTGAAATGTTTGTCTTGCTTCTGAAAGAGAGTCAATTTTGCTCAAAATGGTCCCTTTCTCAACCAGCAAATCGATGTAGGTTTCGTAATTCTTCTCCGCCGAAAATATTTGAGAAGCAGCACTTAAATTAGCCAGTGCCTTCTCAGCATCTTTATAATTGTTCCAGTAAAAAGAACCTAAATAGAAATCGATTAATGCCAATTCGGTTGTATCCTGACTTTCAATCGCTACTTCGCGAGCCTTTTCAATGTAATTCAGGGCCGTATTTACATCGTTTATGGAACTGTAGTAGATGAACAAGTTTCGATAGATATTTAACCGGGTTGTATATTTCTCTATTTCTTGATCTAAAGCCCGCAATTGAAAAGTAATATATTTATTGGATTGCCCAAGCTTTAAATAGGTAGCTCCCAAGTTGGTGAAAAGAGAGTATTGTTCTTCTAAGGTCTCTGACTCATTATACAGCTCTTCATAAATGGCTTTCGACTCGTGATACTTCCCTAAAGAATATAAGTAGGCTCCTTGCCTTACTTTAATTGAATTTATTTCAGTTTTATTTCCAATAAACATGGCCAGCGGTAAAGAATAATTCCGCTGAAGCTGAAGGGATTTATCATATTCTCCATAGATATAAAAAGTGTAGTCAAAAGCACCTAACAACCTTAATCTATGAATCGAATTTGGTAACCAATTCTGATTAACAAATTTCTCATAATTTTCTTGAATCACATCGTACCTATCGAGTATATAAGCGGTACGTATAACATTTGAGAGAACAATAGCATATTCCAGCCCGCCATTTGTTTGTTCTGAATTTATGTAGCTAAGCCAGTTATCTAATGCGTTTTTTAAATAATTTGTGGAATAATAATAATGGAATTCATTTTCCATCAATATTCGAAAATGAATTAAGGGATGTTCATCATAATCGATGATGTTCGTGGAGACAGTATCACCATTATCTATGATTTGGTTATAGAGATTTGATTCTGCTTCATCCCAAAAAGATTGACTGTGTTTATCCAACTCATCACAAGAAATTCCATTATAGAATGAAGCTTTTTCATCCAGGCTTTGTACAGATGATTTTACTATATCAAGCCCTTCACAATTAAGTAAAGCAATCTCGTGAATGGCCCAACTGTTTAAGCTAACATTTTGACCTTTCTCGATGTTGGAAACATACGCAGCTATCTGTGTCTCGGTTTTTTCGACATAGGCAGTGTCAGTAGGAAAGGGAGCTAAAAAAAGTATTAAATAAAGTAGGATCACAACTAATCATGTTATTGAAGTCTTAATGTAAGGAAATCCACTTTATTACCAAGGTTTTTCAACGATAGGCTTCACATCTGCGCCGCCGGAAAACACGCCGTTGTCGGTAGTAGTGGTTTCAATGGTAGGCTGGCTGGTCAGCTCGTCGTTGAGGGAAGCGTCGGTAACCGAAGCACATCCGAAAGACAGAGAAACGATAGCGATGAGGGCGAAAAGAGATTTAACAGATTTCATAACAGTAAAGGTTTTGTAGTTGATTGAGTTAAGTGGTTGT